>JALYPW010000139.1 GCA_030856145.1 Chloroflexota bacterium
AGCACGGGCCATGTGCGAATCCGGCAGCAGATCGCCCGATCTGCAATTCGGCCACGCTCGTTCGTTCAGAACTGATGCCTGTGGTGGATCAGACCGCCGGGACACCCTTGCCGGATCTGCGCGCCGGCACCCAGCGGCGCGCGGCACAGCCTTCGCATACCCTTCCCGCTCGTGACGAGCAACCAGGGCCCGATCCAGTACAAGGGCGAGGACCTCGAGCCGGAGCGCGGCCCCGGGCTCGGGTGCTTCCGGTTCCAGCTCGCCATCCTGGGCATCTTCATCGTCCTGACGCCGCTCAGCGTCGCCTGGAACTGGCCCGCCTGGATCTCGGCCGCCCTCCTGTTCGCGGTCATCCTGCTGCTCCTGTTCGCCGGCCAGACGATCATCTTCCTGCTCCGCCTCGTCGCGGCCGATCGACGCGGCCGGCGACGACCGCTCGCGAGCGGCAGCAAGACGGTCGGCGAGCTCGAGGACGAGCGCGCCACCGGCGAGCCCGATGCGGACCCGGCCCCGTCCGCGCCTCCGACCGACGAGGGCCCCGTGCGATAATCGGCGACCCCGGCCCCAGCCGGTGGTCGCGATCCGGCGCCCCGGATCGAAGGACTGGAGGACCCCGGCGTGCCCGTCCTGGCGACCTACTTCTCCGTCCGCCGCGGCCGGGACGCCTTCTTCAAGTTCTACATGCGAACGCTCTTCGCCCGCCAGGTCCGCGAGTACGAGGCCAAATACGGGATCAGGTTCCTCGGCTGGTACAACGTCGCCCATGGCTGGGACTTCGACAATGTGATCCTGCTCGATCTGCCGGACTACGCGACACTGGACAAGCTGGAGGCGGACGAGACCCTGCGGGCGCTCGGCCACCGGGCCGGCGAATGGATCTTCCAGCGCCACCACTCGATGTTCCTCCGCGAGCGGATGGGACCCGATCTCGAATACCACCACTGACCGGGGACCACCGATGAGCATCCGCCGCACAGCAACACCACAACCAGACGATGGGAGACGAGACGCGATGGACACGAGCCGGAACGATCTGCTCGGCGAGATCGCGGCCGACGCCGCCCTCGAGCGAGGCGATTTCCTGGTCCAGTCGACCGAGCAGCTGCACAGGTTCCTGGACGCCAACAAGGAGCGGATCAACGAGCTCGGCGGCCTCGTCCTGATCGACGACGACCCCGACTATCTCTCGATTGCGCCGGACCTCACGTTCCGCAGCCGGACCCGTTATCTCGACGAGCTGACCGGCGAGTGGACCTCGGAGACCGAAGTCATCGAAAACGCGTCCGAGATCGTCGAGCTCTACAACCCGGCCGACATCTACACCGCGTTCGCCGAAGCCGCCCGCGAGGCCGCCGGCGTGGCCGCCGAGCCGACCGCCGAGGCCGACCTGCTCGATGCCGCCGGGATCGGTGCGGACGAAGGGATCACGATCGGCGGGCCCGATCCGTACGCCGCCGCGGCCGACGAATGGGCGGCGACCCAGCCCGAGCCGGTCGAGGTCGACGACGATGAGCTGGCGGCCCAGCGCCTGTACGACCTGGCCCTCGAGTTCCAGGAGCGCAGCCAGCGTAGCGAGGCGCGTCTCCTCGAGCAGTTCGAGGACGCCTCGTCGGTCCTGATCTCGAAGATCGGCGACCTCATCGTCAACGACGACGACGACGAGCGCCTCACGCTCACCGCGTCCGGCGAATTCCGGGCCGAGGTTCTCACTGAAGAGGACGGCGAGTGGCGGCCACTCGCGTCGGCCGAGGAGCTCGTCGAGTACTACGACCCGACCGACGTCTTCGGCGACCTGGCCGATGCGCTCGCCGAGGCGTTCCCGTCGATTGCGCCCGAGCTGGCGGTGTTCGAGGCCGAGACCGAGGCCGAGGGCGATGACGACGAGGATGAGGACGACGAGGACGACGAGGGCGCGACGGCCGAGGCCGACGCCGGCACTCCCGCGACCGAACCCGACGCACCAGCAACCGACGACGGCGCGGCGCCGACGGAGGGCGACGCCCGCCGGTGACGATGCGCCTGGTCCGGACCGAGCTGGTCGACAGCCGGGAGATCCTCCCGGGCCAGTGGCTCCAGTCGTTCCTCGCTCCGGAGCTCGCCACCGGGTCCCGGGCCGGCCAGTTCGTCCACGCCCGGACCGGCGACCTGTCGGGTCTCGTGCTCCGGCGGCCCTTCTCGATCAACACCGCCGACCCTGCGACCGGAGTGATCACGATCCACTTCCGGACGATCGGGCGCGGGACCGAATGGTTCACCCGGCTCCGGCCCGGCGACGCGGTCGAGATGCTCGGGCCGCTGGGCCGCCCGTTCGAGGTGGACCCGCGGTCGCGCCACCTGCTCCTCATCGCCGGCGGGCTCGGGATGGCCGGCGTCCGCTCCCTTGCCGACGAGGCGATCAACCACGGCCGCCAGGTCACGCTCCTGTTCGGGGCGGCGTCGGCGCGGGACGTGTACCCGTCGTCGCTCCTGCCCGATGAGGTCGAGTACGTGATCGCGACCGACGACGGCTCGGTTGGCCATCGCGGGTTCGTGACCGAGCTGGTTCCCCAGTACGAGGGCTGGGCCGACCAGGCCTTCGCCTGCGGACCGGCCCCCATGCTCGCGGCTCTCGCCCGTCTCGCCGAGGGTCGCGGGGAGCGGCTCGGCGTGGCGAAGCTCGGACGGAAGCGCGGTGGCGGCAAGCCCGACGCCATGGGCTCGACCGCTGCCCGACGCAAGGCGTTCCTCCAGGTCTCGATGGAGCAGAACATGGGCTGCGCCGTCGGGGCGTGCCTCGGCTGCGTGATCATGGGCACGAACGGCGTCCCCCAGCGGGTCTGCCGCGAGGGTCCGGTATTCGGCTCCGACGAAGTGGCGTGGGAGTCAGGCTGGTGACCTCGCGCGCCGCGGACGCGACACGTTTGGTCCGCGGCCCGGACCAACCGACGAACGGAGGCCCCTTCCTCCGCGCGATGGTCCGCGAGCAGGACCAGCCAGCGGCGGAGCGGCCTCGGACGGCCTCGTCGGCCGTCGCCGGTCGCTCGTTGGTCCGCGTGGCGGACCAGATCGGCCGCGGAGCCTGCCGGTGAGTGCGAAGGAGCTCGCGACGAACTCGCCGATCACCACCGTTGACCTGTCCGTCGATCTCGGCCGTGGCCTCGTCCTGCCCAACCCGATCCTCGTCGCGTCGGGGACGTTCGGCTACGGGATCGAGTACGGCGACGTCGTCGACGTGGACCGGCTCGGCGCGATCTGTTGTAAGGGCACGACCCTGAAGCCCCGCATCGGCAACGTCACGCCGCGGGTGACCGAGACGCCGGGCGGGATGCTGAACTCGATCGGGCTCCAGAACCCGGGCGTCGACGCGGTGGTCGCGAAGTACGCCGGGACGTGGGCGGGTTGGAAGACGCCGGTCATCGTCAACGTCGCGGGCGAGTCGGTCGAGGACTATGTCGAGGTTGTCCGCCGCCTCGAGGGCGTGCCGGGCGTCGCCGGCATCGAGCTGAATATCTCGTGCCCGAATGTCGGCCGGGGCGGGCTCCAGTTCGCGATCGATGCCGGGGCCGCGGGCGAGGTGACCGCGGCCGTTCGCAAGGCGACCGATCTGCCGCTCCTCGTGAAGCTGTCCCCGAACGTGGCCGACGTCCGGCCGATCGCCCGGGCGATCGCGGATGCCGGCGCCGACGCCCTGACCGCGATCAACACCCTGTCGGGGATCGCGATCGCGCCGTCCCGCAAGAAACCGCTGCTCGGCAACATCTACGGCGGGCTGTCGGGGCCCGCCCTCAAGCCCGTCGCGCTCCGGATCGTGTACGAGGTCAGCCAGGTCGTGGACATCCCGGTCGTCGCGATTGGTGGGGTGACCGAGCTCGCGGACGTTCTCGACTTCCTGGCCGTCGGTGCCGTGGCGGTCCAGGTCGGGACCGCGATCTTCGCCGACCCGACGCTTCCGGTCCGGCTCATCGACGAGCTTGCCGCCACCTGCGAGGCGCGCGGGCTCACGACGTACGCCGACCTGATCGGGACCGCGCTGCCGTCGAAGCCCGGCGCGCCATCGTCGAAGGGCGTCGAGTACCGACCCTGAGTGGATCCGCTCGTCGGGTATCTTGAGACCATGTTCACCGAGGCGATCTGGATCAAGTTCACCCCCGAGCAGGCTGCGCGCCTCCGGGCAATCGCAGCACGGCAGGGTCGCTCGATCGACGCCGTTGTTCGGGATGCAGTGGACTCGATCGACGACGTGAGCGACGCTCGGCGGCATCGGGCCGCAATGGCCATTCTCGAGATGGGGGCCCCGGTCGACGATTGGGACGTCATGAAGCGCCAGATCGAGGAGAGTCGCTACCCAGAGCTCGACGGATGGCGGCCACGCGAGTGACCACGATCAAGCCTGCGATCGAGATTGCTGCCCGGGCCGCCGTCGCGCGCCGGACCGAGGAGCTGTTCCGCTCGTCGGGCGCGCTCCGCGAGGGCCACTTCCAGCTGAAGAGCGGCCGCCACGGCGACGCGTACGTCGAGAAGTTCACCGTCCTGTCGGATCCGGCCGCGACGAGCGAGCTGGTCGGGTTCTGGGCCGGCACCTTCGCGGACGACGAGGACGGCGACGACACCCGCGTCGACGTGGTCACCGGCCCGACGACGGGCGGCGTGATCCTCGCCTTCGAGACCGGTCGCCAACTCGGGGTCCGGGCGATCTTCGCCGAGGAGGTCCGGGCTGCCGACGGGTCGACGTATCGGGAGTTCCGACGCGGATTCCGGATCGAGCCCGGCGAGCGGGTACTCCTCGTCGACGACATCCTCACGACCGGCGGCTCACTCCTCGCGATGCTGCCGGCGATCGAGGCGGCGGGTGGTGAGATCGTCGAGTGCGTCGTCCTCATCGACCGGAGCGGCGGTGGGACGAACACCCTGACCTCGCCGAGCACCGGCCGCGTCTATCCGCTGCGCTCGCTGTGGCGACTGGACCTCCCAACCTGGGAGCCGGGCGCCGCAACCTGCCCGCGTTGCGCCGATGGCACGCCACTCCACACGCCGGGGAGCAGCGGGACCGGGACGTGACCGAGGGCGGGTCGGCCACCGGGCCGGCATCGCGCCCGGCACCGGGGCGGGCCCGGATCGTCCTCCTGATCGCCGCGGTGGCGGCCGTCGTCGGGGTCGCGTTCGGCGCCGCGACGATTCTCGGCGGCCCTGGTCGCCAGGTCGAGACCGGCATCGTCGTCGCCGTCCAGGCCACGAGCCTCACGAATGTCGAGGGCTTCTCGATCCGGACCGCCGACGGTCGCACGGTCGCGTTCCGGGTCACGAGCCTCGAGAACGCGGCCACCTTCCCACCGGGCCACCTCGCCGAGCACAAGGTCACTCTCGCGACGGTCCGGGTCACGTTCATCGCCGACGGGGCGGTGAACCGGGCGGTCCGGGTGGAGGATGCCCCGTAGCGCCATCCGGAGCCGGCGTTACTCGAGCGCCTGGATGGCGGCCTCGATCTCCTCGGGCGAGAAGACCAGCTCGAACGACGCGCTGACGATCCCATCGGAGCCGACGACGAACACGTACGGCTCGGTCGAGAGCCGGAACGCGTCGGTGGCCTCGGCGCTGACGAGCTGACCGTTGCTCAGGACGGGCTGGAGCTGGCCATCGACGAGCTGGAGCTTGTAGGGCTCGACGTTGATGAACGTGAGATCCGGATGGGCGGCGGCGACCGGCTTCATCTTGTCGAGCGTCGGTCCGCACGTCGCGGTCTGGCAGAACTTGGGCGTCGCGAAGATCAGGACGAACGGCTCCTCGCCGGCCAGCGCCGTCGCCTCGGACGTTTCGTAGAAGCGCTTGACGGGGTTCGAATCGGTCGAGATCTTCGCGACGTCGCCGCCGACCTCGGCGAGGGTCGGAGTCCGGACCGAGGGAGCCGCGTCGCCCGGCGAGACGACCCGCGCGGTCTGCTTCACGTCGAAGCTGAACGACATGGTCTCCTTCGCCGAGCCCGGGGCTTCGGTCGTGAACTCGGCGA
Source organism: Chloroflexota bacterium (assembly GCA_030856145.1). Classification (GTDB taxonomy): domain Bacteria; phylum Chloroflexota; class Limnocylindria; order Limnocylindrales; family CSP1-4; genus CF-46. Next base: position 5,984 of record JALYPW010000139.1, read on the forward strand.
TCCACGGGCCCGCGACGGGGAACTTCGCCCGACCGATGTAGACGCCGTTCACGCCCTCGATCGCCCAGATGAACGCCTGTGGCGCCGCCGCGATCGTCTCCCCGCCGGGACCCCGATAGCCGATCGACAGGCTCCGATCCGGCGCGGCGACGGGTTTCTGCCCGGTCGGGTCGGCGAGCGAGAAGATCGTCCGGTTGTCACCGACGTGGAGCTCGCTCGAGACAGGGATCGGCAGGACCGAGGGCGAAGCGGACGCCCCGGCTGACGGGCCGATCGCGGTGGAGGCGGTTGGCGTCACCACGGTCGAGGGGGCGCAGGCGACGACGAGGATCGACAGGACGGCCGCGAACACGGTCAGGGAGGATCTGGAGATCATGCCCGTAGCGTAGAACGAGACGCTCACCTCCGCGTTCACGGGCTCGGCATGCCGGATGGGGCCCACGCCCGCGATAGAATGACGTCCGTCCGGCGCCACACGCCGATCCTCCTGATCTCGCGCCCCCCGAGGAGCCTCGTGACCCGCTTCCAGAAGCTCGCCGCGGCGACCGTCGTGACCGCCCTCGTGCTGGTCACGATCGGCGTCATCGTGCGGGCGACCGGCTCCGGCATGGGCTGTCCCGACTGGCCCCTCTGCCACGGTCAGCTGATCCCGCCGATCGACGACTACAAGGCCTGGCTCGAGTGGATCCATCGGACGGTGGCCGTCGTCATCGGCTTCGAGGTCCTCGGGCTCGCCCTTCTCGCCTGGCTCGACCATCGCGATCGCCGGACCCTCCTCGCCGCGACGTTCGGGACCGTCGTCCTGGTCGGGTTCCAGGCATGGCTGGGCAGGGAGACCGTCCGTCTCAACAACTCCGGCGAATCGGTGACCGCCCACCTCGCGGCGGCGATGCTGCTGGTCGGCCTCCTCGTCTGGATCCTCGCTCGCTCGTCGTATCCGGCCCGGCTCGTCGGCGGCGGTAGCCAGCGGTTCACGCTCCTCGCGGCGTTCGGCGCCCTGTCGGTCTTCGCCCTCCTGCTGTTCGGCTCGCTCGTCACCGCATCCTCGCAGTGGATCGCCTTCCCGGACTGGCCGCTGATGAACGGCTCGCTGTTCCCGGCCCTGACCGACGCCAACTCAGCCCACGTCCTCCATCGCTGGGTCGCGGTCGCGGTCGGGATCATCGTTGCGGCCGTCGCCATTGCCGCCCTCCGCCTGCGGCCGCGGTCCGCCGTGCTGACCCGCGTTGCCGTCGGCGCCGCCTTCCTCTTCCCGATCCAGGCGCTGATCGGTGGGCTCCAGATCCTGACCGGGCTGTCGGGCTGGTCGCAGACGCTCCATCTCGCGCTCGGCGCCGTGATCTGGGCGCTGATGGCCGGTCTCGTCGCGATCGCCTACCTCGAGGCACGCTCGGCAGCCGCACCCGCGGTGGAAGGGTCGGGCGATCCGGCGACCGGCGGCCCGCGCCCGGCCGACCGCGCGCCGCACACCACGAAAGACACGATCCGCGCCTATATCGCCCTGACCAAGCCGCGGATCATCGAGCTGCTCCTGGTCACGACCGTCCCGGCGATGGTCCTCGCGACCCGCCAGGTGCCCGGGATCCAGCTCGGGCACTGGCTGTGGCTCACGGTCTGGACGCTGGTCGGTGGGACGCTCGCCGCCGGCAGCGCGAACGCGATCAACTGTTACCTCGACCGCGACATCGACCTCCTGATGGCCCGCACCCGGCGCCGCCCCCTGCCGGCCCACGAGGTCGATCCGGAGCGGGCGGTCGTCTTCGGGCTGATCCTCGGCGCGCTGGCGTTCGGCGTCCTGGCCGTGTTCGTGAACCTCCTCGCGGCCTGGCTCGGCATGCTCGCGATCGCGTTCTACGTCGTCGTCTACACGATCTGGCTGAAGCGCTCGACGCCCCAGAACATCGTGATCGGCGGCGCAGCCGGCGCCCTGCCGCCGGTCATCGGCTGGGCCGCGGTCACCGGCGACATCGGGATCCCGGCGCTGCTCCTGTTCGCCCTGGTCTTCTACTGGACGCCGCCCCATTTCTGGGCGCTGTCGCTCCGGATCCGGAAGGACTACGCGGCGGCCGGCGTGCCGATGCTGCCGGTCGTCAAGGGCATCGCCGAGACGACTCGCCAGATCGGGCTGTACACGATCCTGATGGTCGCGATCTCGCTGGTCCTGTTCGCCGTCGCCCGGATGGGCCCGGTGTACCTCGTTGCCGCGGTCGTCCTCGGCGGCCTGTTCCTGCGCCAGGCGTGGCTGCTCTGGCGGCGTGGTGCGTCCGAAGAGGAGTCGACCGCCGGCGCGATCCGGCTCTACAAGTACTCGATCTCGTACCTGACCCTGCTGTTCGCGGCGATCGCCGTCGACACGCTCGTGCTCGCCGCCGTCGCCTGAGCCGGCTCGGCCGCGAGCCAACCAGCGACCGAGCCCCGTCGGCATGGCGCTCCTCCGCTCGTTCGGTCAGCCCACGACCGAACCAGCGACTGAGCCCCGTCGGCAGGCGGCTCCTCCGCTCGTTCGGTCGCCCCATGACCGAACCAGCGACCGAGCCCGTCGGCGTGCACCTCCTCCGCTCGTTCGGTCAGCCCACGACCGAACCGGCGACCGAGCCCGGCCGGCGTGCACCTCCTCCGCTCGTTCGGTCGCCCCATGAC
>JALYPW010000144.1 GCA_030856145.1 Chloroflexota bacterium
GTTGCGTGGTCGTTCACGACCGACGGTGGCACGCGCATCTGGAACGGGGCGGGCAGTCGCGTCGATCTCGTGACGACGATTGACGTCGATCCGCCCGGAGGCGACACCCGCATCGTGGAGGTCGTCGACTACAGCCGGCGGGTCCTGAACGTTCGGGCAGCGACGGCTGGTGACCTTCTCCGCTGGCAGCCGGTCGGTCCGGAGGCCGCGGGCTGGCGCCTGGATATCGCGACTGGCTCGACGTCTCGCGAACTTGCCGTGCGCTGGCACGCCAATCGCTGCCAGACGGATTGGGAGCTGCATGTCAGGGTTGACGGCGGCTTCGGTCCGGGCCCGTTCGTCCTTCCGACCACGATGGGGCTCGAAGCGTGCGCGGAGGATCCCGTTGCTCGGGCGATCGTGCTGGCCTTCGATCGTCCGATCGACCTCGACACGGTCACTACGAGCGACAACACGAGCGGCGGCTGATCGTCAGTCCTCGGCGGCCTCGTAGGCGAGGCGTCCGCCGGCGACCGTGAGCAGGACACGGCCGGCGAGCTCGCGGCCTGCAATGGGCGTGTTCTTGCCGCGCGACGCCAGCGACCCCGCTTCGACCGTCCACGTGGCCGATCGATCGAAGACGACGAGGTCGGCAGGCGCGCCCTCGACGAGGCCGGGGGCGGCGCCCGAGCCCCAGCCGGAGCCAAGGACGCGAGCAGGGCCCGTCGTCAGCGCCTCGAGCGCACGGACGAGTGGCACCAGGCCGGCGTCGACCATCGCGAGCACGACCCCGAGCGCGGTCTCGACGCCGCTGATCCCGTTGGCCGCGGAGCCGAACTCGACGTCCTTGTCGACGCTCGTGTGCGGCGCGTGATCCGTGGCAATCGCGTCGGCGGTCCCGTCGAGCAGCGCCTCCCGGCAGGCGGCCGCGTCCGACGGGGCACGGAGCGGCGGGTTGACCCGGAGCGACGACGCGTACGGCGCCGCCACGATCGCGTCGGTCCCGTCGCCCCAGGGATCGCCGGTCGCCTCCCACGCCCAGCGCCGGGCACCAGCGAGCCACTCGTCCGTGAGCGCCAGGTGGTGCGGCGTGACGTCACAGGTCACGGGCAGGCCGGCGGACTTCGCCCGCCGGACGAGGTCGAGCGCGCCCGCGGTGGACAGATGCGTGAGGTGAAGACGAGCGCCCGGCACATCCCGAATGACCTCGGCGAGGATCGCGAGATCGCGGGCAACGGCCGACTCCTCCGCCGCCGCCGGCCAGCCGCGCAGCCCCAACACCGTCGCAACGAAGCCGTCGTTCGCCTCGGCGCCCCCGGTCTGGGTCGCGTCCTCGGCGTGCTCGACGATCGGCAGCCCGAGCGCTCCCGCATATGTGAGCGCGCTGCGCACGAGATCGGCGGACGTGACGCCCGCGCCGTCGTCCGAGAACCCGACGACGCCCGCGTCCGCGAGCTCGCCGAGCGCGGCCAACGTCTCGCCCGCCCGACCGGCCGTGATCGCACCCCACGCCAGCGCCCGCACGGGCGACCCGCTCGCGAGCGCCGCCGCCCGGATGCGGGCGAGGACGGCCGGGTCGTCCAACGCCGGCGTCGTGTTCGGCATCAGGCAGACCGTCGTGAACCCACCATGGCCGGCCGCCGCGAGTCCCGTGGCGATCGTCTCGGCGTCCTCGTTGCCGGGCTCCCGGAAGTGGACGTGGAGGTCGACGAGCCCGGGCGCGACCACGACGCCGCGATCATCGATCCCGTCGGCCTCGGCATCGTCCAGCCAGGTCACGGTTTCGAGCACGCCGTCGCGGACGACGATGTCGCCTGGCCCCTCACGACCAGACGCGGGATCCACGAGCCACGCCCGCGAGATCTCGAGGTTGGCAACGACTGCCCCGATCGAGGAGCCGGCAAGCAACGTCATTCCGGCCGGACCCCGGCGAGGAGGTAGAGCAGCGCCATCCGGACCGCCACCCCGTTGCGCACCTGCTCCTCGATCAGCGATTGCGCCCCCGCCGCGACCTCCGGCGCGATCTCGACGCCCTCGTTCATCGGCCCCGGGTGCATGACGAGCGCGCCGGGCCGGGCGGCCGCCAGCCGTGCCGACGTCAGCCCGTAGCGCGCGCCGTACTCGCGGAGCGACGGCAACAGGCCCGACGCCATCCGCTCCTTCTGGATCCGCAGGGCCATCACGACATCCGCATCGCGGAGTGCCTCGTCGACAGACGACGTCACGTGGAACCGCCGTCCGTCCGCTGCACCGCGCCCGGCCCACGCCTCGAAGCCACGCAGGAGGGTCGAGGGGCCACACAGCCAGACGTCGGCGCCGGCCGCGGTCAGCGTCCAGATGTTCGAGCGGGCGACCCGAGAGTGGAGCACGTCGCCCAGGATCACGACCTTTCGGTCCGCCAGCGATCCGCCGTCGAATCGCGCCCGCATCGTGTACAGGTCGAGAAGCGCCTGGGTCGGGTGGGCGTGCCAGCCGTCGCCGCCGTTCAGGACCGATCCCGAGAAGATCTCGGCCGCGAGGTATGGCGCACCGGACACCGAGTGACGCATGACGAGCATCTGGGCGCCCAGGGCCTCGACCGTCCGGACCGTGTCGACGAGCGATTCGCCCTTCGTCACCGACGAGGACGCCGCCGCGATGTTCACCACGTCGGCCGAGAGGTTCTTCGCCGCGACCTCGAACGACACCCGCGTCCGGGTCGATGCCTCGTAGAACAGGATCGTCACGTTCCGGCCTCGGAGCGCTGGGACCTTCGTGATCGGACGGGCAAGCACCTCGCGCATTGCGTCGGTCGTGCGCATCACGAGCTCGATGTCGGGCCACGACAGGACGTCGACGTCGAGGAGGTGGCGATGGCGCCAGCCAACCGGCTGCGCCTCTGGTGGCGAATCGACTATCGGGACCTCGTGGGCGTCGACGCCGCCGGGCTCCCGATCGACCACGGTCATCCGACCGGCGCCACCGTTGCGGCCGCGACCGCGCGCTCGATATTCACGCCGTCCTCGTCGTCGATCTCGCCGAGCGAGACCTTCACGACCTCCTCGCGCGAGGTCGGGACGTTCTTGCCGACATGATCGGCCCGGATCGGCAGCTCGCGGTGGCCACGATCGACGAGAACCGCGAGGCGGATCGCCTGGGGCCTGCCGAAGTCGACGAGGGCGTCCATCGCCGCCCG
>JALYPW010000168.1 GCA_030856145.1 Chloroflexota bacterium
ACCCGGGTCCGACAACCCGGGTCGTCGGCTGTAAGGGAGTGGTTCATCGCCCGAGCCGCGGACCGGATCGTCGGCTGGCCTCTGTGTCCTCCCGGTTGGTGCCCGAGGGATCGGGCCTCGCAGGACCGTAGGGCACGCTCGTGGCTCGGTCGCCCGGTCCGCTGACACGGGACGTAAGGGGCAGGTAAAGGCAACTCGACGGCGGGCGGTCGTTGTACCCTCCCCTTCTTCCGACCGAACCGCCACCATCGAGTGAGGGCCCGCCATGCCGCGCAACGTCCGAGGAGCGCTCCTCCAGGCCACCTGGACCGGCGACAAGGAATCGATGATCCAGAAGCACGAGGCGGCCGCCCACGAGGCGAGCAAGCAGGGCGCCCAGGTGATGCTCTTCCAGGAGCTCTTCTACGGCCCCTACTTCTGTCAGGTCCAGGACCCCCAGTACTACAGCTACACCGAGCTGATCCCGGACGGCCCGACGACGAAGCGGATGCAGGACCTCGCGAAGCAGACCGGGATGGTGCTCGTCGTGCCGATGTATGAGGAGGACTCGCAGGCGTCCGGGATCTACTACAACACCGCGGCGGTGATCGACGCGGACGGCAGCTATCTGGGCAAGTACCGCAAGACCCACATCCCGCATGTGAAGGGCTTCTGGGAGAAGTTCTACTTCCGACCCGGCAACACCGGCTACCCGGTGTTCGAGACCGCGGTCGGCAAGGTCGGGGTGTACATCTGCTACGACCGACACTTCCCGGAGGGCGCCCGGGCGCTCGGCCTGAACGGGGCCGAGATGGTCTTCATCCCGAGCGCGACGTCGCGCGGCCTGTCGGAATACCTGTGGCGGATCGAACAGGTGTCACACGCGGTCGCGAACGGCTACTACGTCGGGACGATCAACCGGGTCGGGATCGAGAAGGACTATGGCGACGACGACTTCTATGGCCAGAGCTACTTCGTCAACCCGCGCGGCCAGTTCATCGGCGACCTTGGCTCGGCCCACGACGAGGAGCTGATCATCCGTGACATGGACCTCGACCTGATCACCGAGGTCCGCCAGACCTGGCAGTTCTACCGCGACCGCCGACCGGACGCGTACGAGGACCTCGTGAGGCCCTGAACGATGGACTTCGGGTTCACCCTCAAGCCGGAGAGTTCGCTCGAGCGGACTGTGGTACTGACGCGCCAGGCGGAGGCGGCCGGGTTCACGTCGGGCTGGCTGTTCGACTCGCACGTCCTGTGGCGCGATCCGTATCCCCTCCTGACCCTGATGGCCCAGGCGACCGAGCGGATGCGTCTCGGAACCTGCGTCACCAACCCCGCCACCCGCGAGCCGAGCGTCACGGCCTCGACCCTCGCCACCCTCGACGAATTGAGTGGTGGCCGGATGGATCTCGGGATCGGGCGGGGCGACTCGGCGCGGCGCGTCCTCGGCAAGCCGCCGACGACGATGGCGACGCTCGAGGAGGCGATCCGGGTCATTCGGGCTCTCGTCGCGGGCGAGACCATCGCTTACGAAGGCACCGATCTCCACTTCCCGTGGACGACGGGCTGGAACCTTCCGGTGTGGGTCGCCGGCTACGGTCCGATGGCCCTCGCGATGACCGGCCGCGTGGCCGACGGCGTGATCCTCCAGCTGGCCGACCCGGACCTGATCGCGTGGTTCGTCGGCCAGGTCCGCCAGGCCGAGGTGGCCGCCGGCCGGCCTGCCGGCTCGGTCCGGATCCAGGCCGCCGCGCCGGCCCATGTCGGGGACCTCACCCTGTGCCGCGAGCGGACGCGCTGGTTCCCGGCCCTCGTCAGCAACCACGTCGTCGACCTCGTCAACAAGTACCCCCGCGAGGCCCTGCCGGAATCGCTCATCGGTTATGTCCACGATCGGGCGGGCTACGACTACCTCCACCACGCCGAGGTCGGGTCAACGAACGCGGGCTTCGTCGGTGATGAGGTAACAGACCGGTTCTGCGTGCTGGGCTCCGTGGACGAGCACATCGCGAAGCTGCGCCGGCTGGCGGAGGTCGGGGTCGACCAGTTCAACATCTACCTGATGAATGGCGACGAGGAGGCGGTCCTCGAGGTCTACGGCCGCGACATCATCCCGGCCATCAACGGCTGAACGGCAAGTCATCGCCGAGGCTGGCGGCCGCGCCGACGCAGGACCGCGTCGGTGCCGAAGAGACGGTGCAGCGACGCACCGAGCGCGGATCAGGTCGGTGCAGTCTCATGCGGTTGGATGAGGGTCCCTGGCCGGATCGGGGGACTGGCGGCGGCGGCGGCTCCGGTTACGATCGACGAGCCCCAGAACCCACCGCCGGAGGACCTTCCCGTGTCTCGCCTGTCGCTCGCTTCCCGCCGCCACGATCCGTTCTGGGACATGGATGGCGCCGGCGCCCGAAAGTCCCGGACCCAGCGCCGATTCGCCCGCTACGCGACGTGGCTGATCGCCCTCCTGGTCATCGCTCTCGTCGCCACTCGCCTGCCCTCGGTCGACACCGAATTCCTGATCAGTGGAGCCGGCCGGCCGATCCTCGGTGGGGCGATCCTGGCACTCCTCGCCGCCAGTGTCCTGCTCGCGCTCGGCAAGATGCGAACTCCGAACCACGGCTGACCGCTTCTGCGCCGGCGGCGCCGACGCTGACCGCTCGCGCTTCGCTATCCTCGACGCTCAGCCCCGCCCGCCGATCCGGGCGGCCCGGCCCGGGCTTCGAGGAGGATCGATGCGCACCCTGATCAGCAACGGCACGATCGTCACCGCCGACGGCTCGACCGCCGCCGACGTCCTCATCGATGGCGAGACGATCGCCCGGATCGGGACCGACCTCGGGGCTGACGGCCTGACCGTCGACGAGACGATCGACGCCGCTGGACGCTGGTTGATCCCGGGCGCGATCGACGTCCACACCCACATGGAGCTGCCGTTCGGCGGCACCTTCGCCAAGGACACGTTCGAGTCGGGCACGCGGGCCGCGGCCTTCGGCGGAACGACGACGATCGTGGACTTCGCGGTCCAGAGCCGGGGTGCCTCGCTCCGGGCCGGCCTCGACGCGTGGCACGCCAAGGCCGAGGGCAACGCCGTCGCCGACTACGGGTTCCACATGATCATGAGCGACGTCAACGACGACACGCTCAAGGAGATGGACCAGCTCGTCGCCGAGGGCGTCCCGGACTTCAAGCTCTTCACGGCCTACCCGGGTGTGTTCTACAGCGACGACGGGGCGATCTTCCGGGCGATGCAGCAGACCGGCAAGAACGGTGGGCTGATCATGATGCACGCCGAGAACGGGATGGCGATCGACATCGTCGCCGCCGACCTCGTGAACGCCGGCAAGACCGATCCGCTCTATCACGCCATCGCCCGATACCCGATCTTCGAGGGCGAGGCGACGAACCGGGTGATCCGCCTGGCCGAGGCCGCTCAGGTCCCCGTCTACATCGTCCACCTGTCGGCCCGCGATGCCCTCCACGCCGTCCGCGAGGGGCGCGACCGCGGCTCCCAGGTCTTTGCCGAGACCTGTCCGCAGTACCTGTTCCTCTCGATCGACGACATGGGCAACGGCTTCGAGGGCGCGAAGTTCGTGTGTTCGCCGCCTCTCCGCTCGGCCGATCACCAGGACGAGCTCTGGACCGGCCTCATCAAGGACGACCTCCAGCTCGTCGCGACCGACCACTGCCCGTTCGACTTCGAGGGCCAGAAGGACCTCGGCAAGGGTGACTTCCGGAAGGTCCCCAACGGCCTGCCCGGCGTCGAGGACCGGGTCGACCTCCTGCACGACGGTGGCGTGGTCGGTGGCCGGATCAGCAAGGAGCGCTGGGTCGAGATCATCTCGACCGCCCCGGCCAAGCTGTTCGGGATGTTCCCGAAGAAGGGCGCGATCGCTGTCGGCTCCGACGCCGACATCGTCATCTACGACCCGGACGCGACCCGGACGATCAGCGCGGCGACCCACCACATGGACGTGGACTACTCGTGCTACGAAGGACGCTCCGTCCAGGGCCGCTCGGACATCGTCCTGTCGCGCGGATCGGTGATCGTCCGCGACGGCGCGTTCACCGGGCGGAAGGGCCATGGCACGTTCATCAAGCGGGCCACCGCCGACTACGCCCGGATCAGCTGACCGCGGCCCCGCGGCGTGCCGGCACCCATGACCAGCACCAAGCCACCGTTCATCGCGATCGAGGCCGGAGTCGATCATCTCGCCGCGGTGCGGGCGTTCGTTCGCCAGCAGGCCGCGGCCGCCGGTGCCGACGACGAGACGACCGCCGACCTCGTCCAGGCGGTCGACGAGCTCGTCTGCAACGTCGTCGAGCACGGCTACGCGGGCCGGCCCGGACGGATCGAGGTCGCCTCGCTCCAGACCGCCGACGACCTCGCGTTCCGGATCCGCGACGACGCCCCGACGTTCGACCCGCGGACCGTGCCGGAGCCGCCCCTCGACCTGCCACTCGCACAACGCCGGCTCGGCGGGATGGGCGTCCACCTCGCGCGCGACCTGACGGACGGGTTCGACCACCGTATCCTGCCGACAGGGGGCAACGAGGTCACGGTCCGCAAGCGCCTGCGGATCGCCACGGAAGGGACCGACGATGGACATCACGAC
>JALYPW010000169.1 GCA_030856145.1 Chloroflexota bacterium
CGACCGGGAGCAGATCGGGCGTGCCCTGGACCCGGTTCGTGTCGAGGGCGAGCGCCCGCCCGACGGCCCGGGCGAGGAGCGTCTTGCCGGTCCCGGGCACATCCTCGATCAGGACATGGCCGTCGGCCAGGAGGGCGGTCGCGATCAGGCGGAGCGGTTCCTCGCCACCGACGACAGCCTCGCCCACCGCGCGTCGGAGGTCGTCCCAGAGCCGGCGCGCGGCCTGCTCGATCGATGGGTCGGCGGTCGGCGCGGGGGGCGCGATTTCGGTGTCCGTGGCGGGCTCCTCGGCGGTCGGTCATCTCGGGTCGAGCCTCGAGTCGGGTCTCGAGTCGGGTCTCGAAAGGGATACGCGTGGACGGCGCGGCCAGTTCAGCCTACCCGACGTCGGTTACGGGTCGGACCCGGGTGAAACTTCGGGCGAGGGTTCCGCGTCTCATGCCCGACGCACGATCGGCAGATGACCCACGGTGTCAGAAGAAAGATGGGCGCAACCATGATCCGCTGGTGGAACGAGTTCACCGGCCTCCTCGAACGCCGGCGCCAGGGCCGGATCGTCGCCCGCCGGGTCCGGACCTACGTCGAGGCCCCGGCCGGCCACTGACCCAGATCCAACACAGCTCGAAGCCCCCGCACCACGCGGGGGCTTCGTCATGTCCGGCCCGAGTCGGACCCGCCGGCCGATCATGCACTGAGTGGGTCAACCGACGGCTGGGCCAGCGCTCGGACGACGCCTGATGCGGCGGATGCACGGGATGACGGGCGGAGGCGCGGATCACGCCTGGCCTGGGCCGACACCGGCCGTCCGGACGTCCGTTCATGCAGTCGGTGCACCAGACGCGCCCGGCCGGTCGAGTCGCGCGGTCCAGGTGGTTCGCGGTCGCGGCGTGGCCGGAGCGACGGTCAGCCGCCGGCGGCGAGGCGGCGCAGGACGGCCGGCAGGATTCCGCCCTGCTGGTAGTAGCCGACGTCGATCGGGCCGTCGAGCCGGGCGATCGCCTCGAAGCGGCGCTCCCCGCCACCGGCGGTGTCATCCGCCCGGGCGACGACCGTCAGCCGCTTCCGCGGGGAGAGATCGTCGGCCAGGCCATGGATCGTGTAGCGCTCCCGACCGGTCAGGCCGAGCGACGCCGCGCTGTCGCCGGGCAGGAACTGGAGCGGCAGGACGCCCATCCCGACGAGGTTGGAGCGGTGGATCCGCTCGTAGCTCTCGGCCAGGACCGCCCGGACGCCGAGGAGCATCGTGCCCTTGGCGGCCCAGTCGCGCGACGAGCCCGAGCCGTACTCCCGGCCGGCAAGGACGAGCAGCGGTGTGCCCTCGCGGCGGTACTGCATCGCCGCGTCGTAGATGAACTGCTGCTCGCCGTCGGGCAGGTGGACGGTGTACGGACCCTCCTTGGCCGGGACGAGCTGGTTGCGCAGCCGGATGTTGCCGAACGTGCCGCGCATCATCACCTCGTGGTGGCCGCGCCGCGCCCCGTACGAATTGAAGTCGAGCGGTTCGACGTTCCGTTCCTGGAGCCAGTCGCCGGCCGGCGACCAGGCCGCGATCGAGCCGGCCGGGCTGATGTGGTCGGTCGTGACCGAGTCGCCGAGGACCGCCAGGACGCGGGCGCCGTCGATGTCGAGGACCGGCGCCGGATCCGCGGTCAGCCCGTCGAAGAACGGCGGCTTGGCGATGTACGTCGAGCGCGGATCCCACTCGTAGCGATCGCCTTCGGGGATCGGCAAGGCCTGCCAGCGCTCGTCGCCGTCGAAGACGACCGCGTAGGTCCGGCGGAACAGCTCGGGGTCGATCGACGTGCCGATGACCCGCCGGATCTCGTCCGGCGCCGGCCAGATGTCGGAGAGCATGACCGGCCGCCCGTCGCTGGCCGTCCCGAGCGGCTCGAGCGTCAGGTCGATGTCGACTCGACCGGCCAGGGCGAACGCGACGACGAGGGGAGGGGAGGCGAGGTACGAGGCCCGGGCGAGCGGGTGGATGCGGCCCTCGAAATTGCGATTGCCCGACAGGACCGCGGCGACGACGAGGTCGTTGTCCTCGACCGCCTGCGCGATCGGCGCGTCGAGCGGACCCGAGTTGCCGATGCAGGTCGTGCAGCCGTAGCCGGCGAGGGCGAACCCGAGCGCCGCGAGCGGGGCCATGAGGCCGGCCGCTTCGAGGTAGCCGGTGACCGCCTTCGAACCCGGGGCGAGCGACGTCTTGACGGTCGGCGGGACCGTCAACCCGAGCGCGACCGCGTTGCGGGCCAGCAGCCCGGCCCCGACCATCACCGTTGGGTTCGACGTGTTCGTGCACGAGGTGATCGCGGCGATCGCCACTGATCCGGTCCGGATCGTCGCTCGCCGCCCGTCGACCTCGATGTTGACCGGGCGGTACCGGCCGGGCTCGGGCGGGCCGTCCTGCTGGGCGGCTTCGGCGTCGACCGGCGGCGCCTCGTCGCGCGCGTCGGCGGCCGTGAACGACGGCGGATCGCTGGCCGGGAACGACTCGGCCGAGGCCGCTTCGACCTCGCCCCCGACCGGCGTCTGCGCCTCGACGGCCGCCTCGTCGAGCGCGACCAGTCCGTCGGGGAAGTTCGTCCGGAAGTTGTCGCGCAACGCGGTCAGCGGCACGCGGTCCTGCGGCCGGCGCGGCCCGGCCACCGACGGGTCCACGGTCGCGAGATCGAGCTCGAGAACCTCGTCGAAGTCCGGCCCGCTGCCCGGCAGGCGCCACAGGCCCTGGGCTTTCGCGTATGCCTCGACGAGGGCGATCCGCTCGGCCGGCCGGCCGGTCAGGCGGAGGTACGCGATCGTCTCGTCGTCGATCGGGAAGATCGTGGCGGTCGCCCCGAACTCGGGGCTCATGTTGCTGATCGTCGCCCGGTCGGCAAGGGCCAGCCCCGCCAGGCCGTCGCCGGCGAACTCGACGAATGCACCGACGACGCCGTGGGCGCGCAGGAGCTGGGTGACGACGAGGACGAGGTCGGTCGCGGTCGAGCCGTGGGGCAACTCGCCGTGGAGCCGGACGCCGACGATCCGGGGCATCGGCTGGTAGAGCGGCTGGCCGAGCAGGACGGCCTCCGCCTCGATCCCGCCGACGCCGTAGCCGAGGACGCCGAGGGCGTTGATCATCGTTGTGTGGGAGTCGGTCCCGACGAGGGTGTCCGGATAGGCGATCCGGCCGCCGGCGCCGTCGGGGACGTCGGTCACGACGGTCGCCAGGAACTCGAGGTTGACCTGGTGGACGATGCCGGTCCCGGGCGGCACGACGCGCAGGTCGCGGAACGCGGTCTGGGCCCAGCGCAGGAGCTGATAGCGCTCGCCGTTGCGCTCGTACTCGCGCTCGACGTTGAAGGCGAAGGCGGCCGGCGTCCCGAACTGGTCAACCTGGACGGAGTGGTCGATGACGAGGTCGGCGGGGACGAGGGGGTTGACCCGGGCCGGGTCGCCGCCGAGGTCCGCCATCGCGTCGCGCATGACCGCGAGGTCCACGATCGCGGGCACCCCGGTGAAGTCCTGGAGGACCACCCGGGCGGGCATGAACGGGACCTCGGCCTCGGCCGCGGCGCCTGCCCGCCACGAGGCGAGTGTCTCGACATCCGCGCGCTCGACGATGCCGCCCCCGGCGTGGCGCAGGACGTTCTCGAGAAGGATCTTGAGCGTGACCGGGGCCCGGTCCAGATCGATTCGGTCGGCGATCGCCGTCAGGCGGACGTAGTCGGGCAAGCCGGTGCCGAGGCTGGTCCGGGCTCCGAACGGATCGGGCTGGGTCACGCGTCCTCCGTGTGGTCGTCGCTACACTCGCTCGAATGGAAGAGTACCGCGACTCCGGTCCGCAACCCGTCCGCCGGGTGACCAGGTGAAGGCCTGGGGCGACAGCCGGAACGATCGCCCCCGAGACGGATCGCGCGAGGACACGCTGCGGGCCATCGAGGACGCCGGGATCGACCTCGACCCGGCATCACCGGCCGACCTGGCCCGCGACCGCGACCACGGCGGAGGCGGGGTCGGCGACCACGGCCACGATCATGACGACGGCCAACCCCACGAGCACCCGCATCTCCAGAGCGCGCTCGGCCAGCCGCCGATCATCGGGATTGTCGGGGCGGGCGCGGTCGGGACGGCCCTCGGGGTCGCGCTCGGTCGAGCCGGCTGGCCAATTCATGCCGTCGCCAGCCGCGACGACGCCCGCCGGGAGCGCTTCCGGAGCCTCGTCCCGGGTGTTCGCGCGTTCATCGATGCCCAACCCCTCGTCGAGGAGGTCGAGCTGATCGTCCTGGCCGTGCCGGACGATGCCCTGCCCAGCCTTGCAGGCGAGCTGAACATGTACAGCGGCCAGGCGATGATCCACACGAGCGGCCTGCTCGGCGCCGAGGTCCTTGCCTCGGCGATGGCCGCCGGCACCCAGGTCGGCTCGTTCCATCCGCTGGTCGCCTTCGCCGACCTGGAGCGGGCGGTCGCCGCGCTCCACGGGGCGACGGTCGCGATCGACGGCGACGACCAGCTGACGGACCTCCTGGCCCGGATGGCGGAGGCGATCGGCGCGACCCCGGTCCGCCTCGCACCCGGCGCCAAGCCCGCCTACCACGCGGCCGCGGTCCTGGCCGCCGGCGGTTTCGACGCCCTGCTCGACGCGATCGCCGAGCTCGGCCGGGTTGCAGGCCTGGACGAGGCCGGCAGTCTGGCGATCTACGGCGGCCTGATCGAGCAGACCCTCGGCAACGCCCGGAGCCTGGGCATCGCCGCGGCCTTGACCGGTCCGATGATCCGCGGCGACCGGGGCACCGTCCGGAGCCACCTGTCCGCCCTCGTGACCCACGCGCCAGCCGTGATCCCGGTCTACCTCGCCCTCGCCGAGCGCGAGGTGGCGATCGCCGCCGAGCGTGGCGCCCTGACACCGGAAGCGGCCGCTGACCTTCGCCGAACGCTCGCGGAGTCGCTTGCAACGCCTTCCTGAGGCAGTACCATTGCCGGCAATGGAGCGCAGCATCGCCGCCCGTCTCGCGGCCCGGTCGTCGGCACATTTCGTTCACCCCTCCGCGAAGGCCCGTGAACGTCGCCTCGGGCTGCGCGGCGCCGGCTCGTTCCAGCCCGCCTCGGCCA
>JALYPW010000240.1 GCA_030856145.1 Chloroflexota bacterium
GGTGATGACCTCGACGGCGCCGCCGATCCGGGCCCTCCTGCCGGGCCGCTGCTACCGCTATGAGGCGATCGACGCGAGCCACGCCTCCGAGTTCTTCCAGGTCGAGGGCCTGATGGTCGATGAAGGCACGACGATGGCCGACCTCAAGGGCCTCCTCGACCAGTTCGCGAAGGCGCTGTACGGCGCCGACAAGCGGACCCGCTTCCGGCCCGGCTACTACCCGTTCACCGAGCCATCGGTCGCGTTCGACGTGGAGTGCCTGGTGTGTGGCGGCTCCGGCTGTCCGGCCTGTTCGCGGAGCGGCTGGATGACGATCCTCGGGGCCGGGATGGTCCATCCGGTCGTCCTCCAGTACGGCGGCATCGACCCCGAGCGCTACCAGGGGTTCGCGTTCGGGATGGGCGTCGAGCGGATCGCCAACCTCCGCCACTCCGTCGGCGACCTGCGGCTGTATATGGAGAACGACCTGCGGTTCCTCGATCAGTTCGTGGCGGCGGGGCGCGTGGCGGGTGGCACATCATGAGAGTCCCCCTCGGCTGGCTGCGTGACTACGTCGACGTCGACCTCGACCCCGAGGCGCTCGCCGAGCGGCTGACCCTCCTCGGGATGGAGGTCAAGGGCATCGAGCGCTGGGGCGCCGAGTGGCGGAACGTCGTCGTCGGCGAGTTGCTCAGCGTCGAGAAGCACCCGCGGGCCGATCGCCTGTCGCTGACCCGTGTTCGGGTCGATGACGGCGAGCCGCTCGACATCGTCTGCGGGGCGACGAACATCGCCGCCGGGCAGCGCGTCCCGGTCGCCCTGCCCGGAGCGGTCCTGCCCGGTGACCGGCGGATCGAGCGGACCGAGAAGATGGGCGTGGCCAGCAACGGGATGCTCTGTTCTGGCGACGAGCTGAACCTGACCGGCGACGCCGACGGGATCCTGATCCTGCCGCCGGACGCCCCGATCGGGATCGCCCTGACCGATCTGTACGGCGATGTCGTTCTCGATGTCGACGTCAAGCCGAACCGGGGTGACGCCCTGTCGCTGCTGGGCCTCGCCCGCGAGGTCGCCGCGATCACCGGCTCGGCGCTCCGCTGGCCGGCCACCGATCCGGTCGAGGACGACCGCGACGTGGCCGACTTCCTTGCCGTCGAGGTCGCCGATCCTGAGGCCTGCCCGCGCTTCGTCGGCCGCTGGGTGGACGGCGTCACCGTCGGCCCGTCGCCGGACCGGGTCCAGATGCGCCTCCGGGCCGCCGGTCAGCGTCCGATCAGCAACGTGGTCGACGTCAGCAATTACGTGATGCTCGAGCTCGGCAAGCCGATCCACACGTACGACGCGGACGGCGTCGCCGAGCGCGACGGCGTCCGCCGGATCGTCGTCCGCCGGGCCGCGCCGGGGGAGCGTCTCGAGACGATAGACCACTTGGCCCGCGAGCTCGATGCCGAGACGCTCGTGATCGCCGACGAGCGCGGCCCGCTCGGGATCGGCGGGATCATGGGTGGCGCCGGATCCGAGGTCGACGAGGGCACGACCCGGGTCATCGTCGAATCGGCGCTCTTCGACCCGATCCTCATCCGCCGGACCGGCCAGCGCTACGGCCTCCGGTCCGAGGCCAGCCTCCGCTTCGAGAAGGGCCAGGAGACCCGCCTCGCTCGCATCGGCGCGGATCGCGCCGCCCGGCTCGTCGCCGAGTGGGCCGGTGGTTCTGTCGCCCGGGGTCGGATCGACACGGCGCCGGCCGAACCCGATCCCTCCCGCGTCGCGTTCCGGCCGGCCCGCGTGAACCGTCTCCTCGGGACGTCGTTCTCGACCGACGAGCAGCGGATCGTCCTCGCCCGGGTCGGCATCGAGACCGAGGCCGCTCCGACGGACGTGCCCGGCCTCGAGGTGCGCATCGCCGCCGCGCCGCGCCCGCTCACCGTGGACGCGGCCAGGGCCGAGACGCTCGTCGCGATCGTCCCGACCTGGCGACGGGACCTCGCGATCGAGGCGGACTTCACCGAGGAGGTCGCCCGGATCGCGGGCTATGACACGATCCCGTCGATCCTGCCCCACACCCCGATGCCGGCGTTCCGCGCGTTCCCGCTCGCGATCCGCGACCGGATCCGGGAGACCCTCGCCGGGGCCGGCGTGACCGAGACGGTCAGCCACGCTCTCGTCGCGCCGGCCGCGGCGGAGCGCTTCGCCTGGACCACGGAGCTGCCCGCGGTGGCCGGCTCCACCCCGCCGCTCGGGCGCCGGATCACGGTCAGCAACCCGCTGTCGGCCGATCACTCTGTGCTCCGCCCGGCCCTCGTCGGGAGCCTCGTGGATATCGCGGCCACGAACGTCCGGCACGGCCGCGACGACGTTGCGGTCTTCGAGATCGGCAAGGGCTACGGCCGCGATGGCGAGCTGACCCGCGAGTGGTGGCGGCTCGGGATCGCCCTGACCGGGGCGTTCGAGCCGGCCTCCTGGAACCGCCCTCGGCGCGCGGCCGACCTCGATGATGCGAAGGGCCTGATCGAGTTGATCGCCCGTCGCCTCGGCTTCGGGGCAGTTCGCTATGCCGCCCTCGCCGACGAGCCGCTCCTGCATCCCGGACGGGCGGCCCGGGTCCTGGCCGACGGCGACGAGGGATCCGGTGGCGGGGTCGTCCTGTCGGGCGTCATCGGCGAGCTCCATCCCGCGGTCGCGGAGTCGGTCGACCTGCGCGGAGCGCGCCTGATCGTGGCCGAACTCGATGTTGCGGGCCTTGGCGGCGGCCGTCTGGCCGACGTCCGGGCCGGCGCGCTGTCCCGGCACCCGGCGGCCGAACGGGACCTCGCGATCGTCGTGGCCGCGACCGTGCCGTCGGTCGCGGTGGCGGACGCGATCCGGGCGGCCGGTGGATCGGACCTCGTGTCGGTCGATCTGTTCGATATCTACCGGGGCGCCCCGCTCGACGCCGCCGACAAGAGCCTCGCCTGGCGCATCGTCCTGCAGGCCGAGGACCGGACCCTGACCGACGCCGAGATCGATGCGACCCTTGCCGGAATCACCGACGCGGTCGGCGCGATCGGCGGCCGGATCAGGACCTGAGTCCTGCTTGCCGCGCCCGATTCGGCGCTGCTACCCTGTGGCGGCCTGCCTGCCCGTGAGATGGCCGGGGATCTCGTACTGAGGGAGCGTGCGTGGACATCGGGGAAGTGCTGAGCTCGATCAACCGGTTCGACCTGCTTGTCGTTCTGTTCGCCTTCGGGATGTTCGTGCTCGGCTTCATCCAGGGCACGATCCGACGGATTCTCGGTCTCGCATCGATGCTCTTCTCGTTCCTGTTCGCCGTGAACCTGCGCGAGCCGCTCGGCGGCTACCTCGCCCAGAACTGGAACGACTATCCCGACGAGTACGCGGTGATGCTCGGCTTCGGGCTGGTGTTCGTCGCCGCCACGATCGCGTTCACGGTCGTGATCCAGGGCTTCTATCACAAGCAGGACCTGTTCAAGAAGGCCACGTTCGCCGACGAGCTGATCGGTGGGCTGCTCGGGATCGTCCAGGCGCTCTTCCTCGTCGGCTGCATCATCGTCATTCTCGACTCCTTCTTCCGCATCCCGACGATCCCACGCTCGGACAATGAGTTCGGGTGGATCCGGACCTTCTTCGAGACGATGAACACCTCGAACGTGGCCGACCTGTTCCGGACGCGCCTGATCCCGGGCTTCATCGCGGTCTTCGGGCTCCTGATCCCGACCGACATCCAGGCGTTCTACGTCACGGTCCGGCCCGAATAGGGCGCGCGACCGGGCGTCGATCGTGAGCGGGCCGCCCGACCCGCGAGCCATTCTCGAGCGGTCAACCCTCGAGGTCGCCCGGGGCCTCCTCGGCTGGCGCCTCGTTCGCGACGACGCCGCGGGCCGGCGCGTCGGCCGGATCGTGGAGCTCGAGGCGTACATCGGCCAAGAGGACCGGGCGTCGCATGCCCGGTTCGGGCGGACCGCCCGGAACGAGATCATGTACGGGCTGCCCGGCCGGGCCTACGTGTACCTTGTCTATGGCATGCACGACTGTCTGAACATCGTCACCGAGCCGGCCGGCTCGCCGGCAGCTCTGCTCGTGCGGGCCATCGAGCCGCTCGAGGGCATCGAACGCATGCGGGCGTCGTCTGCAGAGCGGACGAGAGCCCGGCGCCGCACCCCGAAACCGACCGGTCGGATCGCCGACGCGCGGCTCACGGCCGACACGAGGATCGCGGCCGGTCCGGGGCTTGTCTGCGCCGCCTTCGACCTCGACCGAACCCTGACCGGCCACGACCTGTTCGACCCGACGGGCGCCGTCCGGCTCGAGCCTCCTCCGCCCGGCGAGGCCAGTCCGACGATCGTCACCGGGCCACGCATCGGGATCGGGTACGCCGGAGCGCCGTGGACGGACGTCCCGTGGCGGCTCTCGATCGCCGGCCATCTGTCCGTCTCGCGCCCGCTCCCGCAACGGGCGGGCTGACTCCCGTGGATCCCCGATCGATCGTCCTCCTCGAGTTCCCGCTCGTCCGGGCCCGGCTCGCCGAGAAGACCCAGTTCCCGCCGTCGCGTCGCCTCGCCGAAGGTCTCGAGCCGACAAGCGACCCGGTGCTCGTCGCCCGCAGCCTCGACGAGACCGACCAGACCCGGGCGCTCCTGTCGGACAGGCCCGGCGTCGGCGTCGGGGCCGTCCATGACATCGGGCCGGCGGTCGAGCGCGCCGCGCGCGGCGGCCGCCTCGACCCCACGCAATTCAGCCAGATCGCCGACACGCTCGACGCGACCGCCCGTCTCCAGTCGTCGCTCACGGATGACCGGCGTCCGCTGCTCCACGAGCTGGCCCGAGATCTTCACGGCCTGCCTGCGATCCGCTCGACCCTCGCCCGGAGCTTCGACCCAGCCGGCGAGCTGCTCGATACCGCCTCGCCTCGCCTCGGCGGCCTGCGCGCGGCCGTCCGGGTGGCCTATGACCGCCTGAAGCGACGCCTGGACGCGCTCGTCGGGTCGGAGCTCGGAAGCGCCCTCCAGGACCCGATCGTGACCCTCCGCAACGGGCGTTACGTGGTCCCGGTCAAGGCAGAGGCGCGGAGCAAGGTCAAGGGCATCGTCCACGACGCGTCCGGCAGCGGGGCGACGCTGTTCATCGAGCCCCTGGTTGCGGTCGAGCTCGGCAACGCCTGGCGCGAGGCCCAGATCGCCGCGCAGGAGGAGGTCGAGCGGATCCTCGACGAACTCTCGGCCCTGATCGCGGCCAACGCGGCCCCGCTGCGCGAGACGCTCGATGCCCTGGCTCGCTTCGACTTCTGGGCGGCCAAGGCAAACCTCGCCGCCGACATGGACGGCATCCGGGCAGAGACGGCGAGCCGGCCCGACGTGGTCCTGCTCGGCGCTCGCCATCCCGGCCTGTCCGGACGGGTGGTCCCGACCGACATCCGGCTCGGGGACGGCTACACCGCGCTCGTCGTGACCGGTCCGAACACCGGCGGCAAGACGGTGACCCTGCGGACGCTCGGCCTGCTCAGCTTGATGCACCAGGCCGGGTTGCACGTCCCGGCCGAGGCCGGCTCGCGCCTGCCCATCTTCGGCGACGTGTTCGCCGACATCGGCGACGAGCAGTCGATTGCCCAGAGCCTCTCGACGTTCTCGGGCCACCTCCGCTCGATCACCCGGATCGTCGAAGCCGCTGGTCCGGGGACGCTCGTCCTCCTCGATGAGCTTGGGGCCGGCACCGACCCGACCGAGGGCTCGGCCCTCGCCCAGGCCCTCCTCGACCACTTCATCAAGGCTGGCGCGCTCGTGGCCGCCACGACCCACTACGCCGAGCTGAAGGCCTACGCCCACACCACCGGCGGTGCCCGGAACGCGTCGGTCGAGTTCGACCTCGAGACGCTGTCGCCGACCTACAAGCTCACGATTGGACTGCCCGGCGGCAGCCAGGCCTTCGCGATTGCCGAACGGCTGGGGCTCGCCCCGGAGATCGTCGCCGACGCCCGGTCCCGTCTGTCCGAGAACCAGCGCGCGTTCGAGGAGACCCTCGCTCGGATCCGCGAGACCGAGGGCGAGACGAGCGAGGCGCTCGAGCGGGCGCGGGCGGCCGAGGAACGGGCAGCCGCTGCGCTCCGAACGGCGAACGAGGACCGGCTC
>JALYPW010000148.1 GCA_030856145.1 Chloroflexota bacterium
CTGGTTACCCGGCTTCGGATACGAACGAGAACTCGACTGGCTACGCTCGATGGGCGACTGGATGATCAGCAAGAAGCGCTACTGGGGCCTGGCGCTGCCCATCTGGGAGTGCCAGGCATGCGGGCACTTCGACGTGATCGGGGGGCGCGAAGAGCTCCGCCAGCGCGCCACCGAGGGCTGGGATCAGTTCGAAGGGCACACGCCGCACCGACCGTTCGTGGATGCCGTGCGCATCGCCTGCGGCGCCTGCGGCGAGGCCAGCAGCCGCATCCGCGACGTGGGCAATCCATGGCTCGACGCCGGTATCGTGCCCTTCTCCACCTTGCACTACCGCGAGGATCCCGAGCACTGGCAGCGCTGGTTCCCGGCTGACTTCATCACCGAATCGTTCCCCGGCCAGTTCCGCAACTGGTTCTACTCGATGCTCGCGATGTCCACGGTCCTCCGCCGCGAGCCTCCGTTCAGGACGATCTTCGGGTACGCCCTCGTGTTCGGCGAGGATGGCCGGCCGATGCACAAGAGCTGGGGCAACGCGATCGACTTCGACGAGGCGGCCGACCGGATGGGCGTCGACGTCATGCGCTGGCTGTTCGCCAAGGCCCGGCCCGAGGAGAACATCCCGTTCGGCTGGCATGCCGCCGACGAGGCCCGCCGCGAGCTGCTCGTCCTCTGGAACGTGTACGCCTTCTTCATCACCTACGCCCGGCTGGCCGAGTGGACGCCGCGCGACGGGATTGACCGGGTCATCGCCGGTGCCGGGGAATGGCCGGTTCTCGATCGCTGGATCCTGTCGCGCTCGGCGGGGCTTGCGGCGGACGTCGGTGGCCGGCTCGCGGACTACGACGCGGTCGCCGCCACGCGCGCGATCGGGACCTTCATCGACGACCTCTCGACCTGGTACCTGCGCCGCTCGCGCGACCGGATGCGGGCCGGTGCGGCCGCGGCCGAGCGCGAGGCCGCTTTCGCGACACTCCATGCGGCCCTCGCGACCCTGGTCGAGACGATGGCCCCGATCCTGCCGTTCCTGACCGAGACGATGTACCAGAACCTGATCGTGTCGGTCGTGCCGTCGCTGCCCGACAGCGTTCACCTCGCGCCATGGCCGGCGGATTCGATGGCGACCTTCCGCGACGAGGCGCTCGAGCGCGCGATGGCGACCGTCCGCCAGGCGGTGGAGCTCGCCCGGGTCCTCCGCTCGCAGGCGGGCATCCGGACGCGCCAGCCGCTGGCCCGCCTGTGGCTCGCCCTGCCCGGCGGCGAGCTCCCCGACCGCGAGGCGCTCCTCGGGCTCATCCGGGAGGAGGTCAACGTCCGCGAGGTGATCCTGATCGGCGACGAGTCCGATCTCGTCGAGCGCCGGGTGAAGCCGCTCCTGCCGAAGATCGGGAAGAAGCACGGCGCGGCGATTCCCGCGATCATGGCCGCCGCCCGCGAGAACATGGTCGACTACCACGCCGACGGCTCCGTCTCCCTGGGCGGGCTGACTCTCGCCGCCGACGAGGTCGAGATCCTGGCCTCACCGCGGCCGGGCACGGCGGTCGCCCACGACGAGGGCCTCGTCGTCGTGATCGACACCGAGCTGACCGACGACCTCCGGGCGGAGGGCGATGCGCGCGAGCTCCAGCGGGCGATCCAGGACCTGCGCAAGGACGCTGGGCTCGCCCTCGACGACCGGATCGAGCTGTGGATCGCCGGCCTCGGGGCAGAGGTCGATGTCCATCTCGACGCGGTCGCGGCCGAAACCCTGGCCGACACGATCCATCGGGTGACAGCGCCCGGCGGCGCCACGGCCGGTACCGGCGATATCGGCGACGTGACCCGCGGGACCGTCGACCTGGGCTCGGGCGCCGTGGCGGTTGCGCTCCGGCGCATTGACCGAGCGGGCGGATGACCGACGAGGCGCCGCCGTTGACGTCGAGCGGCCGGGCGAACGCCCGTCCGTCGCTCGCGGGCGCCGTTCCAGGCCGACGGCGCTGGCCGCTGTTTGTCGCCCTCGCCGCGACGGTCGTCGTCGCCGACCAGGTCAGCAAGGCCCTCGTCACGGGATCGCTCACCCCCGGCCAATCGGTCGACGTGATCGGCGAGACGGTCCGGATCGTATTCGGCCAGAACTCGGGTGCGCTGTTCAGGCTGTTCAAGGACAACGCGGCGATGTTCGGGCTCGTGTCGATCGTCGTCGTCGGGCTGATCGTCGTCTACCACGCCCGGGCGGCCGGAACCCTGTACCTGACGGTCACGCTCGGGCTTCTGCTCGGCGGCGCGATCGGCAACATGATCGATCGGCTGCGCCTCGGCTACGTCGTCGACTTCGTGGACATCGGGCTCGGCTCCCTCCGGTTCTACACGTTCAACGTCGCGGACTCGGCGATCAGCCTCGCGATCCTCCTGTTGTTCATCGCGGCGATCCGGCCGTCGCTCGTGGACGGGCCTGCCCGGCCATCGCCGGCATCGACCCCGATTGACCCCGCGAGCTCGGCCGATGACGACGACTGGCCCGACGACGACGGGGCCGACGACGAACGAGACGACCCCGAGGCGCCGAGGTGACCCCGCCCGGCACCCATGCCCTCCAGGTCCCGGCCGACGCCGCTACTCAGCGGGTGGACCGCTACGTCGCCGACGTCACCGGACTGTCGCGGAGCCACGTCCAGAAGCTGATCTCGCTCGGCCACCTGACCTCCGATGGCCTCGCCCTGAAGGCCAACACCGTGATCGGGCCGGGGACCGCGCTCCAGCTCGTCGTCCCGGAGCCGGAGAAGCTCGATCTCGCGCCTGCGCCCGAGATCCCGGTCATCGTTGTCTACGAGGACGCCGACCTCCTGATTGTTGACAAGCCGGCCGGCCTCGTCGTCCATCCCTCGCCGGGCCACAGCGGCGGGACCCTCGTCAACGCACTCCTCGCCCACGGGGACGCCGACACGTTCGGCGGGATTGCCGGGGTCCAGCGGCCGGGCATCGTCCATCGCCTTGACCGTGACACGAGCGGGCTGCTCATGGTCGCCCGGACCGACGCCGCTCAGCACTCGCTGATGGCCCAGCTGAAGGCGCGCCGGGTGAAGAAGACGTACCTGGCTCTCGTGATGGGCGAGGTCTCGGCCGAGGTGGGCCGGATCGAGGCACCCATCGGGCGCGACCCGCGCCATCGGACGAAGATGGGCGTCGTCCCGGACGGGCGGGCGTCGACGACGGGCTACCGGGTCAAGGAGCGGTTCGTGGGCTGGACGCTCCTCGAGCTCGACCTGATCACCGGCCGGACCCACCAGATCCGGGTCCATCTCGAGGCGATCGGCCACCCGATCGCGGGCGACACGGTGTATGGAACCGGCACGTCGCGCAAGGGCCCCCGCGCCGTCGGCGGGGCGTCGCCGCTCGATCGCCTGTTCCTTCACGCCTGGCGGCTGCAGTTGACCTCGCCGACCGGCGGCCAGCTGATCCGGGCCGAGGCCGCGTTGCCGATCGAGCTCGAGGGCGTCCTCGAGTCGCTCCGGACCGGCGGGTCCGCTGCCTTGTCGAGCGCGGAGGGCCGGCGGTGACCGACGAGCTCGAGCACCCGGCGCCGACCGACGAGCTCGAGCTGCCGATGTCGCTGCGGGCCGCGTGCGGC
>JALYPW010000245.1 GCA_030856145.1 Chloroflexota bacterium
CCAGAGCACGATGTCGGCCAGCCGTCCCTGTTGAATTGACCCGACATGCTCGGAGATGCCGTGGGTGATCGCGGGCTCGATGGTGCACTTGGCCAGGTAGCGCAGGACGCGCTGGCTGTCGTCGGCGGATGTGTCGACCGCCCAGGCCTTCATGACGTGGGCGAGCTGCAGCGTCCTGCGCAGCGTCTCGCCGATGCGGCCCATGCCCTGCGAATCGCTGTTCGTGATCTGGATCGCGCCGAGCTCGTGAAGCGGTCCCTCGGCGGCCATCGTCGCGGCGCGGATGCGCTCCCGGTAGAGGTCGATGTCGTCCGGAATATCCCACGAACCGCCGTGGTTGATCATCGTCATCGCCATGTGCTCGGCCACGGTTGAGACGCCGTAAGGGAACGTCGGAGTGGTCGACGAGCAGATGATGTTCGGCTCGCGGACGAGGCCGATCACGTCGGGCACGTGACCGCCGCCGGTGCCCTCGACGTGGTACGCGTGGACCGTCCGGCCCGCGATCGCCGCGACCGTGTCCTCGAGCTCGGCCGACTCGTGCAATCCGTCCGTGTGGAGCGAGACGGAGACGTCGTGCGCCTCGGCGAACCGGAGCACGTGCTCGATCATCTCGGGATAGGCGCCGTAGTCCTCGTGGATCTTGAAGCCGCACGCGCCGGCATCGAGAAGGGCATCCAGGGTCGAGTCGTCCTCCGCCCGCGCGCCGGCCTGGAGCCCGACGTTGAGCGGCCAGCCGTCGAGACCGTCGAGCGTCCGGTGCATCGCCCACGGCGGTTCCTCGAAGCCAGCGGTGATCAGCGTCGTCACGCCGCCCGACAGCGCCGCCGGGAGCAGCTCGGGACTGATCAGGTGCACGTGGCTGTCGACCGCGCCGGGGGTCGCGATGAGGCCGTAGCCCATGTACGGCCGGGTATGCGGTCCGATGTCCAGTTCGATCGCGTCGCTGATGG
This sequence comes from Chloroflexota bacterium, assembly GCA_030856145.1. GTDB lineage: Bacteria > Chloroflexota > Limnocylindria > Limnocylindrales > CSP1-4 > CF-46. Next base: position 954 of record JALYPW010000245.1, read on the forward strand.
CGCCGCTGCCCGCCCGCCCGACACCGACGATCCGGCCGTCCTTGATCCCGATGTCGGCCTTGAGGCAGCCGAGGATGGGATCGATCAGCAGCACGCCCGCGACGACCGCATCCAGCTCGGACGGACCGGCCGACCCCTGGGTCATGCGGTGCCGGATCGTCTTGGCGTAGCCCCAGATCGGCTCGTCGCCCGACGCCTGGCGGTCCTCGGCGACCTTCACCCACAGGTCCGTGTCGCCGAGGCGAACCCGGTCGCCGGTCGATGGTCCGTACCGAGCGAGGCGTTCGCCCGGGGAGAGGCGGCCGGTCACGCGCGACCCTCGTCGCCACCGAAGCGGACAAGCCGCACCGTGTGGGTCGCGCCCGGGGCCCAGCGCATCGAGGCGCCGGCCGGCAGGTCAAGGCGATAGCCCACGGCTGCATCGCGATCGAAGACGAGGCGCGGGTTGACCCGGTGGAACGGGTAGTGGGACGAAACACGGACGACGCGGGTGGACTCGCTGCGGACCTCAAGATCCACGGTCGGGCGGGCAGGGGGCTCCACCGCGGTCCCCTCGAACGGCCGGATGGCACCCGGCCCGTCCCGGTCCACGGGCAGCCCCGGCCGCCCGATCGGATCGGACAGCACGATGAGTCGGGTCCCGTCGCCCATGAGGACTTCGAGCCGGACCTCGTCGACCAGATCGCGCACGCCTGGCAGCACCTCGGACGGATCGACGGCCGCCCCACCCGCGTCCTCGACATCGTCGTAGGCGAGACCGGCCCGTGCCGCTTCGAGCATCGCATCGCAGATGAGGGCGATCGCCTCCGGCGCGTTGAGGAGGAGGCCGGCATCCCGGTGGCGCCGAGCCAGTTCGGCCGCCGTGAAGAGCAGAAGCCGCTCCTCTTCCCAGGCCGTCAGTCGCATGGCCGCATCGTAGCGGCCTCGAGCGCTGGAGAGGATCGACGATCAAACGGAGGCGGGACGACCGGGCGCGACGGGCGCGACGGGCGCGACGGGCGCGACCGCATCCGACGGGCGCCGCGGCGCGGTCCTCGCTTCGATGGCGGCCACATCCGTCCGGGCGTACAGCACGACGCCGATCCCGGTCACGACCGTGCAGACGATCAGGCCCGACGTGACGTCCAGGATGCCGAACTGCAGGAGGGCGCTCATCGCGAACGCGGCGGCGATGCCGCGCGCGCCGGTGATGGCGTTCATCCCGGCGACGGCTGCCGAACGCGAGGCCATCGACGTGTGTTCGCTGACGATGGCCGCCCAACCGACATCGATCGACGCCCCGGCGACACCGCCCGCGATGGCGGCGACCCACAGGAAGACGACGTTCGGGGCGATCGCGTAGATCGCCAGGGACGCGAAGCCGAACAGGGCGCCCAGGCGCAACGCCACGACGGATCCCGCGCGGTCGACCACCTCGCCCCACAGCAGGAAGGAGACGGTCGTCGAGACGGCGGCGAGGACACCGATCAGGCCGACGTCGACGAGGCTGAGGT
>JALYPW010000249.1 GCA_030856145.1 Chloroflexota bacterium
TCAGACCCCAGCCAGCCGGAAGACCTTGCCACTCCGCAGTGCGAGATCCTCGAGCTCGGTCGTCGTGCGGACCTCGTACGATGCGATCTCGACGAGGCCGGTCGCCGGCAGGTAGCGCCGGCCCGGATCGCCGACCAGGACGTCGATCCCGCCATCCTGCGCCCGGCGCAGCCACGGCAGGACGCGCACCGCGAGCCCCGCCTCGTACGCCCAATCGCCGGCCAGGATCACGTCGACGTCCGGCGCCGCCTCGTCGAGGACATCTCGACCGACGACCGCAACCCGGACTGCGTTCGCCCGCGCATTCAGGGCGATCGCGGCCGCCGCGAAGCGATCGATGTCGGCAGCGGTTGCCTCGGAGGCGCCGGCGAGGAGCGCGGCGATCGCACACAACCCGGAACCCGACCCGAGGTCGAACACGCGCCGGCCGGCGACCGCGTCAGGGTGGTCCGCGAGGTAGTGCGCGATGGCCAGTCCCCCACCCCACGCGAATGCCCAGTACGGCAGGGCGGCATCGGGGTCGCCGGTCTCGACCTGGACGGCGTGCCAGAGCGCCAACGCCTCCTCGCCGAGATGCAGCCGGAGGGGCTCGAGCCCGGGCACGGGTCGGAGCCGGGTATTTCGGTGCACGAACGCGCGCGGCGAGGCCGTCAACGCTCCGCCTCGGCCGTCACGGTCTCGGCCACGCCGGTCTCCGCTGTCGCGTTCTCCGCCGCGTGGGCTTCGACCTGGGCCATGAACTCGTTCGTCAGGATCAGGCGCGACGGGAGCAGGCAGATGTGAATGATCGCCGCCCCGATGAAGACGGCGGTCAGCCCGAAGGTCTGGCCGATGATCCCGCCGAGGAGCGCGCCGAGCGGCAGCGCCCCCCACGAAATGACCCGGAACGAGGCCATCACCCGGCCGAGCAGGTGGTTGGGGACGATCCGTTGGCGGATCGACCCGAACACGACGTTGAACGCGCCGCCGATCGAGCTGCTGACCGCGAGGATCCCGCCGATGATGAGCGGCTCCGGGATGACGATCCAGACGAGGTCCATGACGAGCAGCGAAGCGATGCAGGCGACGAAGAGGTTGGCCCGCCCGATCGCCCGCTCGATCCGGCTGGCGAGGAGCGTCCCAACGACGGTCCCGACCGCGATCGCGGTCGTCAACAGTCCGAAGCCGACCCCGCCGAGCCCGAGCGGCCCCGGCGCGACGACGTAGAGCACCAGGATCCCGAACACCGCCATGGAGCCGAGATTCATCGGCCCGACGACGAGGGCCATCGTCCTCAGCAGCCGATGGTGGACAAGGTAGGCCATCCCGTCGCGGATCTCCGACGCGATCGATGTTGGCGGCCCGTCGCGGACCGCCCGGAACGAGCCCTTCAACGTCACGAGACAGAGCAGCGCGCCGAGGTAGCCAGCCGCGGCCGTCCCGAACGCCGCCGCGATCGCGAGCCCGGCGAGGAACCCGCCGAGCGGTGGCCCGATGAAATTGTTCATCGTCAGCTCGACCGCGTTCAGGCGGCTGTTGGCTGCCACGACCTTGTCCTTGCCGACGACGTTCGGGAGCATCGAGTTGGCCGCGGTGTCGAACATCGTCTCGAAGCAGCCGAGGACGAAGGCGACCAGAGGCGCGAGGCGACGGCGACACCGGCGACGAGCTTCGGCTCTGTCGTCAGGCTCACCGCGAGGAGCGGCAGCGCGATCTGGAAGACGCCGTCCGAGAGGTTCGCGAGGAGCGACGCCGAGAACAGTGACCAGAACCGCCGTCCCATGCCGTCGTCGACGGCGGCCCGGAGCGACCTAATTGGCGGCTGCTCACTCAACGATCCCATCGAGCACGAACGGAGACCCTGGCACGGTCCGCTCGTCGATTGCTCATCCCTCGACCACATCGAGCAGATTCGGGTCCCGTGAGGCCCGACTCCGCCCATTGGGCGTGCCGCGGTGTCGCATCGGATCGTTTGACGAACAGGGTGGCGGACCTGCTCAGCGAGGTGCGCTCGGGCGTCACCCGATCGCGCCAACGACCCGGCTCTCGGCGGCACGGAGGCGCGCGTAGCCCGGCTTCACGACCTCGTTGATCAGGCGCAGACGCTCGTCGAACGGGGCGAACGCGCTCTTCATCGCGTTGATGGTCATCCACTCCATCTCGCCGAGGCCGATCCTGAAGGCCGCGTCGAGGGCCGCAAACTCGGACGAGAGCGTCACGCCGCTCATCAGGCGGTTGTCGGTGTTGAGCGTGACCCGGAAGCGAAGCCGACGGAGGAGGTCGATCGGATGCTCGGCGATCGTCTTCGCGGCCCCGGTGTGGACGTTCGAGGTCGGGCACATCTCGAGTGGGACGCGCCGGTCGCGGACGAATGCCGCGAGCCGGCCGAGCTCGACCGAGCCATCGTCGCGAACCAGGATGTCGTCGACGATCCGGACGCCGTGGCCGAGCCGCTCGGCGCCGCAGAACTGGAGCGCCTCCCAGATGGACGGCAACCCGAACGACTCGCCGGCGTGGATCGTGATGTGGAAGTTCTCGCGCCGAATGAGCTCGAAGGCATCGAGATGCCGGGTCGGGCGGTAGCCGGCCTCCGGACCCGCGATGTCGAACCCGACGACCCCGGCGTCACGCCAGCGGACCGCGCACTCGGCAACCTCGACCGAGCGCGCCGCCTGGCGCATCGCGGTGACCAGCATCTTCATGACGATCGGCGTCCCGGCCTCGGCCGCCCGCGCCACCCCGATCCGGAAGCCTTCGAGGTTCGCCTCGACGACCTCGTCGAGGGTCAGCCCGCGTTCGGTCGAGAGCTCCGGGGCGTAGCGCACCTCGGCGTAGCTCACCCCATCGGCGGCGAGATCCTCGGCGCACTCGGCGGCGACCCGGATGATCGCGTCGCGCTCCTGGAGGACGCCGACGGTGTGCGTGAACGTCTCGAGGTAGAGCTCGAGCGACTTGCGGTCGGCGCCGCGCCGGAACCACGCCGCAAGCTCGTCGACGTCGGTCGTCGGCAGGCCGTCGTAGCCGAACTCGCGGGCGAGATCGATGACCGTGGCCGGCCGGAGGCCCCCGTCGAGGTGGTCGTGGAGAAGCGCCTTGGGCGCCTGGCGGATCGTGTCGGGTCGGAGCATGGCCCGATGGTACGACCGTTCGGGGACTAGCCGCCGAGGCCGCCCAGGCGGGTCCGGGCGGCCGCGATCGCAGCCGCGACTCGGGCCGGTGCCGTGCCACCGGTTACGTCGGCCGCGGCCAGGGAGGCCTCGACCGTCGCCGTCGCGAGGAGCGCTGCCCCGATGCCGGGCTCGTCGGCCAGGGCTCGGGCGGCTGGATCGTCGGCCCGGGCCAGGAACTCCTCGAAAACGCCGGGTGCAACGTCCGACAGCAGCCGGACGCCGTCGCGCTCGGTTCGCCCGACGAGTTCGCCGACGACGTGATGGGCGGCCCGGAACGGGACGCCGCGCCGGACGAGGGCATCAGCGAGGGTGGTCGCGGTCGTGTAGCCATCGGCAGCGGCGTCGGCCATCCGCGCCCGGTCGATCGCGATCGTCGCCACGAGCCCGGCCAGCACGCGCAGGGACGCCTCGTACACCGCGACCGCGCCGAAGAGAGGCGGCTTGTCCTCCTGGAGGTCGCGCTGGTAGCCGAGCGGCAGTCCCTTGAGCATCGTCAGGACCGCAGTCAACGCCCCGATCGCGGCTGCCGACCGACCGCGGATCAGCTCCGCCGGGTCGGGATTGCGCTTGTTGGGCATCATCGAGCTGCCGGTTGAATAGGCGTCGGCGACCCGGACAAATCCGAATCGCGGGTTCGACCACCAGGCGATCTCCTCGGCCAGGCGGCTGAGGTGGACCATCCCGAGGGCCACGGCGGCCAGGGTCTCGACGACGAAGTCACGATCGCCGACCGCATCGAGCGAGTTCGCCGTCACCCCGTCGAATCCGAGCTCGGCGGCCGTGGTCTCCCGATCGAGCGGGTAGCCGGCGCCGGCCAGGGCGCCCGACCCGAGCGGACTCACGTTCAACCGACGTCGGGCGTCGGCGAGGCGGCCCCGGTCGCGCTCCGCCATTTCGACATAGGCGAGCAGGTGGTGGCCGAACAGGACCGGCTGGGCGGGCTGGGTGTGGGTTGTCCCGGGTAGAACGGCGTCGCCGTCGCGCTCGGCCAGGCCGACGAGGGCAGCCTCGAACACGAGGAGCGCCGAGTCGAGGCGGTCGATCGCGCGGCGGGTCCACAGGCGCAGATCCGTCGCGACCTGGTCATTTCGCGAGCGACCCGTGTGGAGCTTCCCAGCGACCGGCCCGACCCGGGTGGTCAGTGCCGCCTCGAGGTTGAGGTGGACGTCCTCGAGGGCCGGATCCCAGGCGAGCTCGCCGTTCTCGACATCGCGCCGGAGGTCGGCCAGGCCGGCAACGAGCGTCGCCACCTCCTCGACCGTCAGGATTCCGGCCCGGCCGAGGCCGCGGACGTGGGCGACCGACCCGTCGAGATCGTCGAGGGCCAGCTCCGCGTCGACGTCGATCGATCGCCCGAACGCGGCGACCTGCTCGTCGTTGTCGGCCGCGAACCGTCCGCCCCAGAGCCGCATCGTTCCTCCAATCCGCGTTGGCCCGTCCCCATCCATCGGATCGGGGCCCAATCATGCCGTGATCCGACAGGCTTCGGGGCGATGCTGTTCGAAGCCGGTGCCGCCGTCCTGCAACGGCGGGGCCGGCGATCGGGTTTCACCCGGCGACGGGGCCGGCCCACCATCGTCATTGGACCATGGCGCTAGGCCAATTCATCGGTATCATGAGGTCTCATGGCATCCCGCGGCTCCCGGATCGACTGGTTGATCTTCCTCGCCCTCGGATTCTTCTGGGGGAGCAGCTACCTGTTCATCAAGATCGGCGTGGACCATGGCCTCCAGCCGTTCACCCTGATCATGTTCCGGCTCCTGATCGGGCTCGCCCTGCTCGGCGTCGTCGTCGCTGTCGCCCGCGAGCCACTCCCCCGTGACCCGCGGATGTACGGCCACCTGTTCGTGATGGGCGTGATCAATATCGCGATCCCGTTCAGCCTGATCACGTTCGCCGAGTTGACGGTCGACTCGTCGCTGGCGTCGGTGATCAATGGCGCGGTCCCGCTCTTCGTGATCGTCATCGCGGCCCTGTTCCTGAAGGGCGAGACGGTCACCGTCAATCGCGTGGCTGGCCTCGCGATCGGGTTCGTGGGCGTGGCCGTCCTCGTCGGGCTGGACATTGCGGACCTTGGCTCGGCCAACGCGATCGGCGAGCTGGCCCTCATCGGGGCGACGATCTCGTACGCCGTCGGCAACGTCTACGCGAAGGCCCACGTCCACGGTCTGCGACCGATGATCCCGGCGGTCTTCCAGGTCTTCTTCGGCCTCCTCGTCACGGGCGCCCTCGCGTTCACCTTCGAGGCGCCACTGGCGGTGGCCTGGGTCCCGGAGAGCCTGTTCGCGGTCGTCTGGCTCGGCCTGCTCGGTTCCGGCATGGCCTACCTGCTCTTCTATCGGCTACTCGGTCGGTGGGGGCCCACGCGCGTGTCGCTCGTTGCGTACACCTTGCCGGTGTGGGGCATCGCGCTCGGGTGGGTGGTGCTTAACGAGCAGATCAACTCAGGGCTCGTCCTGGGCACGGCGCTTGTCGTGGCGGGCATCGCCATTGTCAACCTGCGGCGCCGGGCGCTGATAGATCGCGCATCGGTCGTTCGCGCGCGGTTCGGCAGGCGGCCGACCGACACTCCGACACCCGGCTCGGCGGCGGGGCCGCCCTAGTCACTCCGCTCTAGGAAGAGCTGGGACTCAAGACCTCCAGGACGAGTAGATTGCGCAGCTGATCAACGTCGACCGACTCGGCATTGGCCAGCAGGACGATGACCACGTCGTCGTCGGGAAAGCGACTCAGGTAGCCAACGAAGCCGGCGGTTCCTCCGCGGTGGACCACCTCGCTCCGCCCTGTGACATCGCGCAGCTCCACGCCGTAGCCGTACCACAGGTCGGGCTCCAACTCGATATGGCGCTGCTCCATCAGCGACACGGACGATG
>JALYPW010000314.1 GCA_030856145.1 Chloroflexota bacterium
CATCTGATCGTCGTCTGGGGCGACGGCCATCGATCGGTCGAGGTCGATGGGACGTTGTCGGTCGTCTCGCCGGCCGGTCAGGTCGTCGCGCGAGTCGGCGACCGAGTCACGCTGACAGGTGGGCGCGTTCGGCCGGGGGAATTCCTGGCCTGTGGGCCAACGCCGGGGGCGGGCGGTGGCGGGACGTCGAGCGTGCGCGCCTGACCTTCCGCATCAGCGCGGGTGGGGCACTCCGAGCGCCTCGGCCATCGCCGCCAGATGGGCCGGCGACGACCCGCAGCACGCCCCGATGATCCGGGCGCCGGCCGCGCGGAACCCGAGCGCCGCCTCGGCCATCGTCGGCGGATCGGCCCGGTAGACCGAGTGGCTCGAGCACGCCGGTGATCGAGTCGAGCGGGCAGCCCGCCACCGAGGACGGAGTCGGCACGACCGAGCAGCCCGCGACGATCAGGAGCGCCCACAGCGTTGCGGCTGCGACGCGGCCCACCATGTTCGTCAGTGGTTCAGGTCCCCTTCAGGCAGCCGCTCGCCGGCCTCGACCCGGGTGGAGAGCCGGTTCTCGGCCGGCGTCAGCGGGCAGGAGAACTGCGGGGCGTAGACGCACGACGGGTGGTACGCCTGGTTGAAGTCGATGGCGTACGTGCCGTCGTCGTCGGGCTCGAGGTCGAGGTAGCGGCCGGCGCCGTACGTCTCCGTTCCGCTCGTCTCGTCGAGGAACGGAAGGAAGAGCGACTCGGGCCGGCCGTCGTTGAGGACGTAGGCCGTCAGCTGTCGCGGCGAACCGGCCAGATCGAACCGGAACACGCCGGCCCGGTGAGCCGGCCGGAGCCGGCCATCGGAGGTCGGGATCTCGAACCGGGACGGCTCGTCGCCGGTGTAGGGCTCGAGCGTGAGTCCCTCGAAGACGAGGTCTTCGTCGACCGGGTAGTACGGCAGGCCCGTGAACGCCTCGCGCTGGTCCTGCGGGATCGGGCTGCCCGGCGCCGACGTGAAGAACGCGTCCTTCTCGGCCCGGTAGCCGGCGATCGCGCCGGCGTAGTCGTGGGGACCCTCGTGATGGTGCTGGTCGTGCTCGTCGGGCGCGGGTGCGTCGCCTGCGTGCGCGGCGTGGTCGTGCTCGGTCGAATCGGGCGTCACGGTCAGTCTCCAGCTCGTCGGGTCGGTCCGTGGACCGTCGCGGTCCGGGTGGCGAAGTCGTAGGTCGTTGCCATCGGCGGGGCGGTCTCGGTTCCGGGCGCCGGATTGCGCTCGATCGCGTCCATCCGGACACGCGTGGACGGGAAGATCGCCCGAACCTCGACCGGCCGGTCGCCGATGTTTCATGGTTCCGTGGATCGCGCCGGCCGGGATGAACACCGTCGCGCCGGCGGCGACCTCCACGTCGACGCCATCGAGATGGACCCGCGCGCTGCCGCCTTCATAGAGGACGACTTCGTCGACGTCGTGCCAGTGGCGCGGAATTCGATCGCCGACGCCGATCCGCTCGTGGACGACGCCGAACGCGGCCCGGCCATCGGGATCGACCGTCAGCGCCCACGATGACGCGGGGCGGTAGTCGTCGGGGTCGTCGGTCATCGCCTGGAACGCCGGCTCGTGCACGATGCCCATGGGTCGACTCCTCGGTGGCGGAGAGGGTGGGATTCGAACCCACGGACCTTTCGGTCAACGGTTTTCAAGACCGTCGCAATCGACCGCTCTGCCACCTCTCCGGATCGGAGGATAGCGCTCGGCGTCGCGGCCGCGCTCCGTCAAGGTCGTGGACGAAAAACCGTGGGCCCGGGCGCCTGGCGCGAGCCTGGCGTGTCTGCCACCGTTCGCGCGTCAGTCCCGGGCGGTGATCGCGTCGCGGCCGAGATACGGCCGGAGGACCTCCGGAACCGCGATCGAGCCGTCCGGCCGCTGGTACGTCTCGATGATCGCGGCCACGATCCGGGCAAGGGCCAGGCCCGAGCCGTTGAGGGTGTGGACGAGCTCCGGCTTGGCGCCCGGCTCGGGCCGGTAGCGGATCGCCATCCGGCGCGCCTGGTAGTCGCGGAAGTTCGAACACGAGCTGACCTCGAGCCAGGCCTCGACACCGGGTGACCAGACCTCGAGGTCGTACTTCTTCGCCTGGACGAAGCCCATCTCGCGGGTCGCCATGAGCAGGACGCGATAGGCGAGGCCGAGGCGCTGGAGGAGGATCTCGGCCCGCTCGACCAACCACTCGAGGGCGGCGTTCGAGTCCTCGGGCTTCTCGAAGAAGACCATCTCGACCTTATCGAACTGGTGAACGCGGAGGATCCCACGGGTGTCCTTGCCGGCGGCGCCGGCTTCGCGCCGGAAGCACGGCGAGTACGCCGCGTAGCGGATCGGCAGCTCGGCCGCCTCGAGAATCTCGTCGCGGTGGAGGTTCGTGACCGGGACCTCCGACGTCGGGATCAGGTACAGGTCGTCGCGGGTGACGACGTACATCTGGTCTTCCTTGTCGGGAATCTGGCCGGTCCCGATCGCCGACGCGGTGTTCACGACGGCCGGCGGCCAGACCTCCGTCATCCCGTTCTCACGGGTGTGGACGTCGAGGAACCAGTTGATCAGGCCGCGCTGGAGGGCCGATCCGGCGCCCTTGTAGACCGGGAAACCCGAGCCAGCGATCTTCGCGCCGCGGGGGTTGTCGATGATGTCGAGGGCGGCCCCGATCTCCCAGTGCGGCTTGCGCCGCCAGGTCGCGCCGCCGGCGGGCGCGTCGGCGCCGGTCTCGCCCTCGAGCGGCTGCTCGGCGGGCAGGAGCTCGCCCCAGGTCCGGACCGTGACGTTCGCTTCCTCGCCACCGACCGGGACCTCGGGGTCGGCCGGGTTGGGGATCCGGAGGAGGAGCTGCTCGACCTCGGCCTCGACGGCGCTCAGCTCGGCGTCGATCGCCTCGATCTTGCGACCTGCCTGGACCGATGCGGCCTTGAGGGTCGCGACCTCGGGGCCGTCGGGCTTCGCTCCGCCCTTGATCGCTTCGCCGACCTGCTTGCTCGCCGCGTTGCGCTCGGCCTTGAGTGCGTCACCTTCGCCGAGGAGGGTCCGGCGGCGCCCGTCGAGCTCGAGGGCGCGATCGACGATCGCCGGGTCTTCGCCCTTGTCCACCGCCCCGCGCCGGATCGTGTCGGCGTCGTCGCGCAGCCGCTGGAGCCCGACGCTCATGCCGCCACTCCCGGCGCGGCCGCTGCCCGGAGGCGTTCGGTGACGAACGTCGGGTCGAGCGAGGCAAGGAGCCAGCCGGCGCGCGGGCCGTTCGCCCGACCCAGGA
>JALYPW010000322.1 GCA_030856145.1 Chloroflexota bacterium
GAGCTCGCGCCTGGCGTCGATGAAGTCGGCCGGGCCGTCGCGATCGGTGACCGTGCGGACGGCCTCCGAGAACAGGTCGAGCCACGTCGGGTCGAGGCCGCCCCCGAGGGCCAGGTGGGCGTCGAACCGGGACCGATCGTCGAAGCCGGCCCAGTCCTCGACCGAGATCGCGAGCAGGATGTCCTTCTCGTGCCCGGCGATCAGGTCCATCAGCGAGCCCATCACGCGACCCCGCGATCGGTCGATGCCTGCTCGCGCTCGGCCGCGGCGCGCTCCTCGGCAAAGAAGATCATGTCGAGATCACCCGGCGATCGGCCGGACTGGGTCAGGAGGGCCGCCGCCTCAGCCCGGTGCTGGGTCCCGTGATTGACCACGTGGGCGAGCATCTGCCAGAAGGCGACGCCCTGCTCCTCGTCGTCCGTCCCCGCGCGGGCAAGCCAGGCGTCATCGAGGCCGGCCAGCCAGGCCTCGATGGCCGGCCACTCCGTTGCCCACGCGGCGTGCAGCCCGGCCGGCGACGGGAGCGGCTCCTTCTCGGGTCGCGGCATCTCGCCATCCTCGGCCAGGCCGTGCCGCCAGCGCTGGGTGGCCCCGAGCTGGTGGACGAGGATCCCGCCGAGGCCGCGCTCGTCGAACACGCCCGCGGCCGACCAGGTTGCCTTGTCGATGCCCTCGATCCGGTCGAGAACCTTCGCGGTTGCCCAACGGTCGTAGGCGAACAGGTAGCGGATGTCGTCGATTGTCACCGGTTCCCCTGGGTGCGGTGGCGATGGACGCCGAGTCCTCACGGGCACGGCAAACGATCAGTCGCGAAAGCCGGCCTCGCGGAGGAGAGCCGGCAGTTCGGTCGGTGACCCGGCGACCAGGAAGCCGGCCGCCTCGAGCGCGGCGACCTTGGACGCGGCCGTGCCGGCACCACCGGAGATGATCGCGCCGGCGTGGCCCATCCGCTTCCCTTCGGGCGCGGTCCGGCCGGCGATGAACGCGACCTTCGGCACGCTCGGCAGGTGCTCGGCGGCCCACGCCGCGGCCGTTTCCTCGGCGGCTCCGCCGATCTCGCCGATCAGGACGATCGCGTCGGTCTCGTCGTCGGCGGCGAAGAGCTGGAGGACGTCGAGGAACGTGGTCCCGATCACGGGATCCCCGCCGATCCCGACGCAGGTCGATTGGCCGATCCCGGCGTCGCTCATCGCCTGGACGGCCTCGTACGTGAGCGTCCCCGAGCGCGACACGACCCCGACCCGGCCTTCGCGATGGATCGAGCCCGGGATGATCCCGACCTTGGCCCGGCCCGGCGAGGTGGCGCCGGGGCAGTTCGGCCCGATCAGGCGGGCGCCGGCGGCTCGGACCATCTCGACGACCGGGATCATGTCGAGGACCGGGATGCCCTCGGTGATGCAGAAGATCGTCTTCACTCCTGCCGCGGCCGCCTCCATCACCGCGTCCGGTGCGCCGGCGGCCGGGACGAAGATGCACGACGTGTCGGCGCCCGTCTCACGGACCGCGTCGGCGACGGTGTTGAAGACCGGCACCTTGCCGTCGAGCGCGGTCTGGCCGCCCTTGCCCGGGGTCATTCCGGCCACGACTCGGGTTCCGTACTCGAGCATCGCCTGACCGTGGAACGAGCCTTCGCGGCCAGTCAGGCCGTGGACGACGACGCGGCTGGCCTTGTCGATCAGGATGCTCACGCCGCCGCTCCCTTCGACGCGGCCACTGCCTGGGCGGCGGCATCATCGAGCGAGGAAGCGGTCACGAACTTCGCTTCCTCGAGCAGGACCGCGGCCTCGGCCGCATTGGTGCCCACGATCCGGACGACCATCGGCACGTCACGCTCCTGCTGGGCGCGGGCGTCGATGAGGCCCCGGGCCACCTCGTCGCCGCGGGTGATTCCGCCGAAGATGTTGACGAGGATCGCGTTGACCTTCGGATCGGCCAGGATCAGGCGCATCGCCTCGGCAACCTTGTCTGCCCGGGCGCCGCCGCCGATGTCGAGGAAGTTCGCGGGCTCGCCACCGGCGCGCTTCACGAGGTCCATCGTCGTCATCGCCAGGCCGGCCCCGTTGACCATGCAGCCGATCGTGCCGTCGAGCTTGATGAACGTCAGGCCGGCCTCGCGGGCCTGTTTGTCGGCCGGGTCCTCCTCGTCGGGATCGCGGAGCGCCTCGAGCTCGGGATGGCGATGGAGGGCCGAGTCGTCGAGGGTGATCTTGGCGTCGAGACACTGGAGGCGCTGGGTCACAAGGCCGTCGACGCCGGTGTCGTTGACGATCGCGAGCGGGTTGATCTCGACCAGGTCAGCGTCGTAGGCGAGCATCGTCCGGACGAGCCCCGTCGCGATCGCGACCGCATCCTTGAGGTGGGCGCCCAGCCCGAGCCGGAACGCCATCTCGCGGGCCTGCCAGGGCTGGAGGCCGAGGAGCGGATCGGCGTGGATCGTGACGATCGCGTCGGGCCGCTCGGCGGCGACCTGCTCGATCTCGACGCCGCCTTCCGACGAACCCATGAGGAGGATCGTCCGGCTCGCCCGATCGAGGACGGCCGACAGGTAGAACTCCTTCTCGATGTCGGCGGCTGGCCCGACGAGGACCTTGCGGACGGGGATCCCCTTGATGTCGAGCTCGAGGATGCCCTGGGCGACGAGCTCGGCCTGCTCGGCGAAGCCGGCGAGCTTCACGCCGCCGGCCTTGCCGCGGCCGCCGACGAGGACCTGGGCCTTGATTACGACCTGCTGGGCCCCGGCGGCGAAGAATCGCTCGGCGGCCTCGCGCGCCTTGGCCGCGGTGTGGGCGACTTCCCAGGCAGGGACTGGCAGGCCCTGGGCGACGAGCAGCGACTTGGCGTCGGCTTCCTGGATCTTCACGCGCAGGGCTCCCGGTGCTTGAGGCGCCAAATGCCCGGTCGCGGGCGGCGACGACGGAATGGCCAGGGTGGCCTGAGGGTCCGCGCTCACGCCGCTCCGTGCGTCGAGGAACGCGGTCCTCTCGTATCGTAACGTGCGTCGATCAATCGCTGGGCTGAGGCGTGTTGGTAGCAGATCCGGTGACCACAGAGCCGTCCTCCTCCTCGAGCCGCCCGCGTCTCCGGTCCCGCTGGCGCCTGATCAGCCGCGGCCACCTGATCCTCGCCCTCGGCTTGCTGCTCTGCTACGGGTTCTTCCGTCAGCACCCGCTCTGGAACGAGTTCAGCCGCTACGACCTCGTCCAGGCACTGGTCGACACCGGTTCGCCGATCATCGATGCCTACCACGAGAACACGGGCGACAAGGCGTTCTACGACGGCCACTACTATTCCGACAAGGCCCCCGGCAGCGCGTTGCTCGGCGTGCCCGTCGAGCTCGCCCTGCGGGCCGGGTATGCGCTGATCGGGGCGCCCCCGCCCGTGCCCGACGCCTCGATGCACGCCCTGGCCTTTGCGATCAGCGGCATCCCGACCGTCGTGCTGGTCCTGCTCATGCTGCGCTTCCTGCAACCCGCCGTGGGGCGGCGCTGGGCGCTCGCCGTCGCCCTCGGCTACGCGCTCGGATCGATGGCCTTCCCGTTCGCCACGATGTTCTTCGGACACGCGGCGTCGACGGCGTTCCTGTTCACGTCGTTCTATCTGGTCTGGCGCTGGCGCGACGATCAAGCCGACTGGCGCCTCGTCATCGCCGGCGCGTTCGCCGGTCTCGCGGTCATGACCGAGATCCCGGTCGTGCTCGGCGCCGCGATCGTCGGCGCCTATGCCCTGTGGATGGCGCGCCGCCGGGCACTCCTGTTCGTCGTCGGCGGGCTGCCCTCGCTGGCCGCCCTGCTGGCCTACAACACGATCGCCTTCGACAACCCGCTCAGCCTCGGCTACCAGTACGCGACCGGGTTCGCCGAGCAGAAC
>JALYPW010000385.1 GCA_030856145.1 Chloroflexota bacterium
CGATCCGATCCGTCCGCCCGGTCATCCCTGTCGAACCCGGTCTCGCGAGTCCAGGCCGTCCAGGCGAAGGCGACGCCGAGGAGCGGAGCGAGCGCACGCCCCTCCAAGGTCCGAGGCGGAGCTCCGCGACGCCAACGGCCCGAGGATAGGTGCTGAGCGAGCACCGCAGGCGTCAACGCACGCATGGACGGTCTGGGCCGCGAACAATTCCACGGCTGTTAGCTCGGCAACACTCGACTGACACTCTGCGAAGTGAAGCATTCGATGATGTCGCCTTCCTCCAGGTCGTTGTAGCCGGCCAGGCCGATACCGCACTCGAAGTTCTGGGCGACCTCGCGGACGTCGTCGCGGAACCGACGGAGCGACTCGATCTTGTCGGTGACGACGATCTTGCCGTTGCGCCAGACCCGGGCGCCGCCGCGGACGATCCGCCCGTCGGTGACGAAGCAGCCGGCGATGACCGTGCTCTTCCCGACCCGGAAGATCTGGCGGACCTCCGCCCGACCCTCGACGACTTCGACGATCTCCGGCTCGAGCAGGCCCTGGAGGGCCGCCGAGATGTCGTCGGTCAGCTTGTAGATGATGTCGTACATCCGGACGTCGACCCCTTCCGCGTCGGCGGCGCGCCGAGCGGTGTCGGTGATCTTCGTGCTGAAGCCGACGATGATCGCGTCCGAGGCGGAAGCGAGCATGATGTCGTTGTCCGTGATGTCGCCGGCGCCCTCGTGCAGGACGTTGATCCGGATCTCGTCCTGGTTGAGCTGGTCGAGGGCGTGGGTGATCGCGCCGAGCGAGCCCGACACGTCGGCCTTGAGGATGATCCGGAGCTCCTTGGCCTGGCCGGCCTGGATCTGCCGGTAGAGGTCCTCGAGAGTCGCTCGCTGGCTGCCGTCGCCACCCTTCGCGGCAACCTCGGCCTGACGCGACTCGACCATCGTCCGGGCGGCCTTCTCGTCGGCGACGACGCGCAGGATGTCGCCGGCCTCCGGAACCGCGGACAGACCGAGGATCACGACCGCCGACGACGGGCCGGCCTTCGTGATTCGCTTGCCCTGGTCGTTCTCGAGGGCACGGACCTTGCCGAACGTCTCGCCGACGACGATCACATCGCCGACCTTGAGCGTGCCGGTCTGGACGATCGCGGTCGCGATCGCGCCCCGGCTCTTGTCGAGCTGGGCCTCGACGATCGTGCCGACGGCCGGCCGCTTCGGGTTGGCCTTGAGGTCCTGGAGGTCGGCGACGAGCTGGATCATGTCGATCAGGTCGTCGAGCCCGACGCGCGTTCGGGCGGACACCGCGACGAGCGGCGTGTCGCCGCCGTAGTCCTCGACGATGACGCCCGCCTCGGACAGCTCGGTCTTCACCCGGTCCGGGTTCGAATCGGGCTTGTCGATCTTGTTGAGGGCGATGATGATCGGCACCTTGGCCGCCTTGGCGTGGCTGATCGCCTCCAGGGTCTGGGGCATGACGCCGTCGTCGGCCGCGACCACGACGACCGCGATGTCGGTGACCTTCGCGCCGCGGGCCCGCATCGCGGTGAACGCCTCGTGGCCCGGCGTGTCGAGGAAGACGACCCGCTTGCCGTTGCGCTCGACCTCGCTCGCGCCGATGTGCTGGGTGATGCCGCCCCGCTCGCCGGCCGCGACCTCGGTCGTCCGGATCGCGTCGAGCAGGCTCGTCTTGCCGTGGTCGACATGGCCCATGACCGTCACGATCGGGGCTCGGGTGCTGAGGTCGGCCTCGTCGTCCTCGTCGAAGAGGACCTCCTTGGCGGCCGGAGCGATGACCCGCTCCTCCTCGCCCTCGACGGCCACGCCGGCGGTCGGGGCGATCGTCTCGGCGACTTCGTAGCCAAGCTCGCCGGCGACGAGCGACGCCGTGTCGCGGTCGATCAGCTGGTTGATCGTGGCGAAGATTCCGCTCTTGATCAGCTCCCGGATCACGTCGGCCGGGTTGACCGCGAGGAGCTCGGCCAGCTCCTTGACGGTGATCGTCGTCGGCAGCTCGATCGCGCCACGCTCGCGCGGATCGATCGTCTGGACCTGCGAATTCGCGTCGCCGGGACGACGCGGCGGCTTGCGCGGGCCGCGTCGGCCACGGGTGCCGCTCCTACTCCTGGCCACGGGCATCTCCTCCTGTCGTCATCATCATCGCCGGTCCTGCCAGCAGCACCTCGCGGAGGGCCGGCGGAACCGGGGCCGCGAGCGCTCGCCCGAGGGCGCCTCGCTCGGCGGCGAGTGTCCAGCAGCCGGACTCCCGACAGAGGTACGCACCCCTGCCGGCGAGTCGGCCGGTCTCATCCATCATCAGCACGCCATCGGGAGTCCGGACGATCCGGACCAGATCACGCTTCTCGCGGGCCGTCCGACACGCGACGCACGACCTGGTCGGGACGCGACGCGGCGCGTCCGGACGCGGCCGCCCTACGACGCCACCTCCTCGGTGACGGTCGCCTTCTTCGTCCGGGTCTTCTTCACGGCCGGGGCCGCGGTCTCGCCGATCGGCTCTTCGGCAGCGGCCGCCGCCTTCTTCGCCCGTGGCTTCTTCACTGGCGCCGCGGCAGCATCCGTTGCCGCGACGGGAGCGTCGGGCGCGTCGGCCGTCTTGGGCTCGGAGGCGACCGCGACCTTCTTCGCTCGCGTCTTCTTCACCGGCGCCTCGGCGGCAACATCGGGCGCGTCCGTTCCGGGAGCGGCCTCCGGCTCGGTGGACCCGACACCGCTCGCGGTGGCCTCGTCCTCGGCCGCCTTGGCCGCGACCGAGACGTCGCTCCGGATGTCGATCCGCCAGCCGGTCAGGCGGGCCGCGAGCCGGGCGTTCTGGCCCTCGCGGCCGATCGCCAGCGACAGCATCCGCTCGGGGACGGTCACGTTGGCGATCCGCTTCTCCTCGTCGATGTCGACGCTGATCACCTGGGCCGGCGACAGGGCGTTGGCCACGAAGACGCTGGCGTCGTCATTCCACGGGATGATGTCGATCTTCTCGCCGCCGAGCTCGGCGACGACGGCCTGGACGCGGGCGCCGCGCTGCCCCACGGTCGCGCCGACCGGATCGAGCCCTTCCTGACGCGACGAGACCGCGACCTTCGAGCGCGAACCGGGCTCGCGGGCGATCGCCTTGATCTCGACCGTGCCGCCGTGGATCTCCGGGACCTCCAGCTCGAACAGGCGCTTCAGGAAGCCCTTGTGAGTCCGGCTGACGAGGATCTGCGGGCCCCGGCTCGAGCGCCGGACTTCGAGCACGAAGGCCTTGACGTTCTGGCCGATCCGGTAGTGCTCGACCGAGCTCTGTTCGCTCGTGGCCAGGATCGCCTCGACGTTGTTGCCGACGTCGAGGATGATCGCCCGCGGCTCCACGCGGTTCACGGCGCCGTTGATCATCTCGCCTTCACGGTTGGCGAACTTGTCGAAGACCTGGTCGCGCTCGACCTCGCGGATCCGCTGGAGGACGACCTGCTTCGCGGTCTGGGCGCCGATCCGGCCGAAGACGTCGTCGGCCAGCTCCTCGGTCTGGACGAGGTCGCCGGGCTTGGCGTCGGGATCGTGGGTCCGGGCCTCCTCGAGCGTGAACTCGACGAGCGGATCCTCGACCTCGTCGACCGCGACCATCGCCCGGAACACGCGGATCTTGCCGGTCTCGGCGTCGATCCGGACGTGGATGTCCTCGTCGCCCGCAACGCGCCGGTAGGCGGACTGGATGCCGTCCTCGACCGCGTGGATCAGCTGCTCGCGGGAGACCTGCTTCTCGGCATTGAGCTGGAGGAGAGCACCGACGAAATCGCGACTCACGATGCCTCCTTCACTGCTGCAGTTCCTGGCCGACAAAAAAGAAACGCGAGGGGGTCACCCACGCGTGGAGCGGCCGTTCGGTTGTGCGGAACTATACACGGGACGCCTGGGCGGCTCAATCGCGACCGGCTGGCCGGTGCCCGGGCGCCAAATCGCGATGCCTTGGATCGCGGAAGGACCGTGCTGGCGTGGCGAGGCCGCGAGTCAGCCGCGGTTCAGCTCATACGACAGTCAGGCTCGCCGTAGGCAGCCGGCGCTGCCATCGGGTCGTTACGAATCGATCAGAGCCGGTTGTGGCTGCCATATGACGCAGAATCGGCTGGATTCGAGTTCGTCTCGAGGCTCGACCTGAGATTGTGCTCGCCTGGTTGTCGTTTGAGCCAGATGCGGTCCTTGAGGGCGCCCGCCAACCCGCTGAGTCCGCCTCGATCAGTCGGGAACGATCAGCGGGTCGATGGTGGCGGATGGTAGCCTGCCCCGGCGCTCCCCGGATTGCTGTCAGGAGACGGTCGGTGACATTCCCGGACATGCCGCTGATTGCCCGAACTGAGGTGGACGGGGTTCCGACCGTGTGGTCGCCCGCGCCGGGC
>JALYPW010000164.1 GCA_030856145.1 Chloroflexota bacterium
GACTGGCATCCAGACCCTCAACCGTGTACCGTATGCCCACCGATGCGGCTCGGGACATGGCCTCGGAGACTGGGTCCATGTTCTTTCCAACCAACCTCGCAACACGACAGGTGGTGAGCCGATGACGAAGTATGTGGTCCGGCGCATTGCGCAGGCGATCCCGGTCCTCTTCGGCATCAGCATCGTCGTGTACTCCATCCTCCTCGCCGCGCCCGGCGGTCCGACCGCCAAGTTCGCCCAGAACCCGCGGATGACCTTGGAGGCGAAGGAGGCGTTCAAGAAGGCCTGGGGACTGGATCAGCCGATCCCGGTCCAGTACTGCCGCTGGATGGGGATCTGCAACCCCGACGGCCAGGGACTCGGTGTCTTCATCGGGCCCAAGGGCCTGCCGAACTTCCTGCCGAACGCCCTCTCCGGTGCCACGAACGGCGTCTTGCACGGCGACTTCGGGTACTCGATCGACTCCGGTGAGCCGGTGATGGGTCGGATCACCCGAGCCGCGCTGCCCACGTTCATCCTCGCCTTCTTCGCCCTGGTGATCTGGCTGTCGATCGCGATCGTGGTCGGGGTTGTGGCCGCAGTGAAACGCTATTCGTTGTTCGACCAGTTGGCCACGATCTTCGCCTACGTTGGCTTCGCCATGCCCACGTTCTGGCTCGGGATCATGCTGATCTTCATCTTCAGCGGGCCGGGCTTGAACATCCTGCCCGCCGGCGGCATGACCGAGACACGTCTTTCGCCGCCGTTCGGCAGCGACCCGTACTGGGCATACTTCGGCAAACAGCCGCTGGCTGCCATTGCGGACATCGCCAAGCACCTGATCCTGCCGGTGATCACCCTCGTGGTCGTCAACATCGCGGGCGACTCGCGGTTCGTCCGGGCGAGCATGCTCGAGGCCCTGAGCCAGGACTACGTCCGGACGGCCAAGGCCAAGGGCCTGTCCAACCGGTCGGTCACGTTCAAGCACGCTCTGCGCAACGCGATGCTCCCGGTCCTGACCAACATCGGCCTCGAGATCCCCTTCCTCTTCACCGGCGCCCTCGTCACCGAGACCATCTTCTCGTGGCCGGGCATCGGCAAGCTGACGATCGATGCGACCCGTGCCTTCGACTACCCGATCCTGATGGGCGTCCTGCTGATCACCGCGATCACGGTCGTCCTTGCCAACCTGATCGCCGACCTGGCCTACGCCTTCGTCGATCCCCGGATCAAGTACTAGAGCTGAGGACAGCGACCGAATGGCACAGGACATCGGACGCGACGTGACCGTCGCCGAGGTCGAGCCGCCGAACGAGGGACCCGAGACCGACTACGAGGTCGGCCTCGAGTCGCTCAGCCAGTGGCAGCTCGCCTGGCGAAAGTTCAAGAAGCACCGCCTCGCCCTGATCGGCCTCGCGATCCTGATCGCGTTCCTCGTGATCGCGGTCTTCGGGCCGATCCTGTTCCCGTACTCGTTCGACAACACCACTCGGCCCGACCAGATCGTGTACAAGGGCCGCGGTCCGTCGCTTGCCCACCCGTTCGGCGAGACCGGCGGGCTCCAGCGCGACGTCATGACCCTTGTCATCAACGGCGCGAAGTGGTCGCTCCTGATCGGCTTCTCGAGCATGGCGATCGGCGTCACCATTGGCACGATCGTCGGCTCGATCGCCGGCTACCTCGGCGGCTTCGTGGACAACTTCCTGATGCGCGTCGTGGACGTCATGCTCAGCCTGCCCATCCTGTTCGTCATCCTGGTCGCGGCCCGCTTCTTCGCCGGCGCTCGCGACAACGTCTGGACGATCATCATCATCTTCGGCCTGTTCGGCTGGATGGGCGTGGCCCGCCTCGTGCGCAGCCTCTTCCTGTCGATTCGCGAGCGGGAGTTCGTCGAGGCGGCGCGGGCCGTCGGCGTTCGGGATCGGCGGATCATCTTCAAGCACATCCTGCCGAACGCCCTGAGCCCGATCATCGTCGCCTCGTCGTTGATCGTCGCCGGCAACATCATCGGCGAGGCCTTCGTGAGCTTCCTGGGCTTCGGGGTCAACCCGATCAACCCGACATGGGGCAACATCCTCACCTCCGCTCTGACGTTCCTGCCCCTCGGCAACTGGTGGTGGCCGTTCTTCCCAGGCCTGGCGATCATCCTGACCGTGCTCGCGGTGAACTTCATCGGCGACGGCCTGCGCGACGCCTTCGATCCGCGGTCCCGAGCGTGACCGAGGTCCTCTCCGCGTCGACGCCCCTCGGGACGCCGCCGCCCGACGACGTCCTGCTCGAAGTTCGTGACCTGCGGACCTACTTCCACGTCCTTGACGGCACGGTTCCGGCCGTCGACGGTGTGTCCTATACGCTGAAGCGCGGCGAGTCGCTCGGGATCGTTGGCGAGTCCGGATCGGGCAAGAGCGTCAGTGCCCTGACGATGATGCGCCTGCTCGACATTCCGCCCGCCGAGATCCGGTCGGGCGAGATCTGGTTCGACGGCCGCGAGATTCTGTCGATGCCCATGGAGGAGATGCGCAAGATCCGGGGCAACGACATGGCGATGATCTTCCAGGAGCCGCTGACGAGCCTGAACCCGGTCTTCTCGATCGGCGACCAGATCGCCGAGCAGGTCGAACGGCACAAGAAGGTCAGCCGCAAGGCGGCCTGGGACCGGGCGATCGAGGCGCTCCAGCTGGTCGGGATCCCGGCCCCGGAGCGTCGAGTCAAGCAGTATCCCCACGAGATGTCCGGCGGCATGCGCCAGCGGGTCATGATCGCAATGGCCCTGTCGTGCGAGCCGAAGCTGCTGATCGCCGACGAGCCGACGACCGCGCTCGACGTGACGATCCAGGCCCAGATCCTGGAGCTCCTCAAGTCGATCCAGGAGCGGACCGACTCGGCCCTCCTCTTGATCACCCATGACCTCGGCGTCGTCGCCGAGATGGTCGATGACGTCATCGTCATGTATGCCGGCCAGGTCGTCGAGCAGGGCTCCGTTGACGAGGTGCTCGTCAATCCCCGGGCGCCGTACACGATGGGCCTCCTCGAGTCGATCCCGACGGTCGAGAAGCGCGGCGGCCGACTGTCGGCGATCAAGGGAACCGTCCCGAACCCGTTCAACATGCCGCCGGCCTGCCGATTCGTGCCGCGCTGTCCGTATGGCTGGGATGTCTGCAACCAGAAGGCACCGGACCTCTACCAGGTCGGTGGCGCGGAGCAGGCGGCTCGTTGCCATCTCCACACCCCGGCCGGTGCGTCGCGATTGCCGGACGCCGTGGCCGATCATGAGCGCAAGATGAACGTCGGCCACGGAATTGACTGACACGGAGGGCTCCAACCCGACGATGGATTCACCGAGCAGCCCGATCCGGGCCGACGCCCCGCCTCCGGCCGTCGTGGTCGAGGGCGGCGCCGACCAGGCCGAGATGGACCGCCTCGAGATCGCCCGGGTTGCGGCCGGCCAGTCGCTCCTCCAGGTCCGCGGCCTGAAGAAGCACTTCCCGATCGTTGGCGGCCTGCTGAAGCGCCAGATCGGGACCGTCTACGCTGTCGACGGCGTCGACTTCGATGTCAAAGCCGGCGAGACGTTCAGCCTCGTCGGCGAGTCCGGCTGCGGCAAGACGACACTCGGGCGATCGGTCCTGCGCCTGATCGAGCCGACCGCCGGCCAGATCACGTTCGCCGGCCGCGACATCACCCACATCACGCCCGACGAGTTCCGGCCCCTGCGCCGCAAGATGCAGATCATCTTCCAGGACCCGTTCGGGTCGCTGAACCCGCGGATGCCCGTCGCGGACATCATCGGGGAGGGCCTGCTCGCCCAGGGGATGAAGGAGCGCAAGGCCCGCGACAAGAAGGTCGAGGATTCGCTCGAGCTCGTCGGCCTGCGGCGCGAGTACACCCGGCGCTACCCGCACGAGTTCTCTGGCGGCCAGCGTCAGCGGATCGGAATCGCCCGGGCCCTCGCCCTCGGCCCGGACATCGTCGTCTGCGACGAGCCGGTCTCGGCCCTCGACGTGTCGATCCAGAGCCAGGTCCTGAACCTGCTCCTCGATCTCCGCCGCGACCTGAACCTGACCTACATCTTCATCAGCCACAACCTCTCGGTCGTCCAGTACTTCAGCGACCGGGTCGGCGTGATGTACCTCGGCAAGATCGCCGAGCTGGGCAGCGTGGAGCAGCTCTACAAGGACCCCCGCCATCCGTACACGGTTGCCCTCCTGTCGGCGATCCCGGACCCGAACCCGCGCCGGCGCAAAAAGCGTCTCGTCCTGAAGGGCGACGTCCCTTCGCCGGCCGCACCGCCGTCGGGCTGCCGCTTCCACACCCGCTGCTGGCTGCGCGAGAAGCTCGGCAACCCGGAGCGCTGCTCGACCGAGGAGCCGATCCTGCGCGACTTCGGCGCCGGCCACCAGACGGCCTGCCATTTCGCCGAGGAGATCAGCGCCGAGACGGTCAGCGCCGCGGTCGAGACCCAATCGGCCGTGGACACGGCGGTCGCCGATCCGGCATGACCCGTCACCGGGTGATCGGTCCGGGCCCACGGACGATCGCTCTCCATCATGCCGCCACTC
>JALYPW010000418.1 GCA_030856145.1 Chloroflexota bacterium
GTTGCCGTCCGGCCCTCGCTCGTCCTGGTCAGGGCCTGGTCATGACCCCGCTCGGGGTCGCTCGCCTCCCGCGGCCGTCATCGGGCCGTTAGCTGACGAGCTTCGGTGGATCCGGGCTTAGGGAACAAAGTGGCGCGGCCGGAGGGCCACGTTGCACTCAAGACACGGCGGGAGGGAGTCGACTTCAAGCATCGCGTCTGCTACTTCCCGGACGTCGCAGGCACGACGCTTTGCGACGATCATCCTTGATGGTGCGCTCGCAGGCCGTTGGTCGATAGGGCCGGCCGGCCCGTTGCCCCGGGCCAGTCGGCATTCAGCTCGTGGCCCTCGACACGATTGTCTTCAGGGCAACCTGACCGGTCTGCGACGCGACACCAGACTCGGTTGGAGTCGCCGTCGGCGATCAGCGCCGGCGCTTCCCGTCGGCGACGATCTCGCGGGCCGCGTTCTGGCCTGGCTGGCCGGTGATTCCGCCGCCGGGATGGGCGCCCGAGCCGCACAGGTAGAGGCCCTCGATCGGGAGCCGGTAGCGGGCGCTGCCGAGGAACGGCCGCCACAGGAAGAACTGGTCGAGCGACTGCTCGCCGTGAAGCGGATGGCCGCCGGTCAGCCCGTAGTCACGCTCGAGGTCGAGCGGGGTGATCACCTCGCGGGCGACGACGCTGGCGGCCAGTCCCGGTGCGAGGTCGTCGAGGACGCCGATGACCCGGTCCGCGAACGCGTCGGGCCGGCCGTCCTCGTCCCAGGCGCCGCCGCGGAGCGTCGCCGGGGCGTACTGGGCAGTGATGCTGACGACATGGGTCCCGTCCGGCGCGCCCGCGACGAGCGACGGGTCGACGAGCGACGGGATCGTCGCCTCGACGATCGGGGTGTCGGATGTCCGACCGTACTTCGCCGCATCGAACGCCCGCTCCATCGCGTCGATCCCGGGCGCCGCGAGGATCCGGCCCCGGACGAGCTGCTCGTCGCCGCCGGCCGCGCTGAACTGGGGCAGCCGATCGACGACGAGGTTGACCTTGGCCACGACCCCCGGCGTCCGGTAATTGCCGGCCCGCCAGCGCATCGTCGGCCCGACCGTGACCGGGTCGACCAGTCCGACCAGGGTTCGCTTCGGGTCGAGACCGGAGACGACGACGGTGGCGCCGATCTCCTCGCCCGAGGCGAGGGCGACCCCGGTCACCCGATTGTCGCGCGACGTGATCGCGGCGACCTCGGCCGACGTCCGGATCTCCGCCCCGGCCGACCGCGCCGCCGAAGCCAGCGCCTCCGACAGCGCACCCGGTCCGCCGATCGCGAAGACCGTCTGGCCTGCCGCCCCGCCGTCGTTGCCCGCCGAGTCACCGAGGAGGATGGCCGTCGAGCCCGCCGACCACGGGCCGAGGAACGAATACCGGACGCCGCGCCAGGCAACGGCCGCCTGGAGGGCGTCGGTCTCGAACGCTTCCGCCACGAAGTCGGCGACGGCCATCGGCAGGACCCGCAGGATCGTGTGAGAATCGTGCTTGCCGAGGCCGCGGAACGTCCGCCCGAGCTTCAGTCCCTTGAACGCGTCGCCGATCCCGGGCGCCTTGATGTCGGGTGGCGTCTCGGCAGCAAGCTCGGCCAGGAATCGGCCAAGCGAGCGGACGAGCCGGTCGAAGTCGAGCCAGGCGTCGGCGTCGCGAGCGGACCACGCCCGCAGCCCTTCGACGGTCCGGGCGTCGTCGGCCCAGAGGCTGATCGCCCGCCCATCGGGCTGGGGTGCGAAGACGCGGATGCCGGGCGCCACGAGGCGCAGGCCATGCGAACGCAGGTCGAGGTCCTTGACGACCGACGGCCGGATCCGCCCGACCGTGTCGGCGAGGCGCGGGACCCGGACGCCGCCCAGGTCGCTCGTCTCGGCCGCGCCGCCGACGTGGTCGCGCCGCTCGAGGACGAGGGTCCGCTTGCCAGCCCGGGCGAGGTACGCCGCGGTGACGAGGCCGTTGTGCCCGCCACCGATGACGATCGCGTCGTACATCGCCATCAGGCCACCCGCCTGCCGCGCGAGCGGAGGACCTCGAGCGCGGCGATCCGACCGTTGGCGCCCATGATCCCGCCGCCCGGATGGGTCGATGATCCGCACATCCAGAGATCCTTGATCGGTGTCCGGAAGCGGGCGTAGCCGGGCGCCGGCCGGTTGAAGAACAGCTGCTCGAGGGTCAGCTCGCCCTGGAAGATGTTGCCCTCGGTCAGGCCGGTCGTGCGTTCGATGTCGAGCGGCGTCTGGACGTTCCGGAACAGGATCGACTCGCGGAACCCCGGTGCGAACTCGCTGATCCGGTTGACGACCGCGTCGCCGAACGCCTCGCGCTGGTCGTCCCACGTCCCGAGCTCCGGGGCGAGCTTGTACGGCGCGTACTGGACGAAGCAGCTGATGACGTGCTTGCCGGGCGGCGCCAGCGTCGGATCGACGAGAGTCGGGATGATCATGTCGATGTACGGCTTGGCGGAGAAGCGCCCGTACTTCGCGTCGTCGTAGGCCTGCTCCATGTCGTCGACAGCCGGGCTGAACGAGATCGCACCGCGGAGGTGCTCCCCTGCCCCGGGCAGGCACGAGAAGTCGGGCAGCCGATCGACCGCCATGTTCACCTTGCCCGATGAGCCGCGGAACTTGAAACGCCGGATCTCCTGTTCGAAGTCAGGCTCGAGGGTGCCCGGCTCGACGAGGCCGAGGAACGTCCGCCTGGCATCGACGGACGAGAGGACGACGTCGGCGTGGATCTCCTCGCCGGAGCCGGCCAGCGCGACGCCGACCGCCTTGCCGTTCTTCACGATCACCCGCTCGACGGGCGCCTCGGTTCGGATCTCGGCACCGAGCGCCCGGGCCGCCGAGCCGATCGCGTTCGAGATCGCGCCGGTCCCGCCTTTCGGGATGCCCCACGCCCGGAACGCGCCATCGATCTCGCCCATGTAGTGGTGCAGGAGCACGTAGGCCGTGCCGGGCGAGCGCACCCCGAGGTACGTCCCGATGATCCCGGACGCGCTCATTGTCGCCTTGAGCGGGTCGGTCTCGAACCACTGGTCGAGGAAGTCGGCGGCCGACATCGTCATCAGCTGGACGAAGACAGCCTGCTGGCGCTCGGGCAGCTGCTGGAAGCTCCGCAACAGGCCGCCCAGGGGGAGCAGCGGGCGCGGGTCCAGCGAGGTGAGGTCCGGCGGGGTGATCCCGAGGATCGGCTTGATGAAGCGGGCCATCTCGACCATGAGCTGGCCGTACTCCTCGTACGCCTCGGCGTCGGTCGCCGACCAGCGCCGCAGCTCGCG
>JALYPW010000422.1 GCA_030856145.1 Chloroflexota bacterium
CCGAGGACGATCGTCGGAATGCCGGCGATGGTCTCGAGGATCGGCTTGACCAGCGTCCGGACCCGGGTCGAGGCGTAGTCCGAGAGGAGGACCGCCGACAGGAGACCGAGCGGGATCGCGATGACCAGGGCGATCGCAGCCACGAGGACCGTCCCCGACACGAGGGCCAGGACGCCCCACGCCCGGGGCGCGATCGAGGCCGACCAGAACGTGCCGGTGAAGAAGGCGATCGGGTCCACCTCGACGAAGAAGTCGAGCGTCTCGACCATGAGGACGGCGACGATCCCGAGCGTCGTGACGACGCCGATCGCAGCCGACAGGAACAGGAGGACCTCGATGATCCGCTCGGACGCGGGCCGGCGGCGGGTGAGGGGTCGGACTGCGCTGGTCATGCGATGGGAGGCTCCTCGTCGAGGATCACGGCTCGTAGGGTACGTCAGGCTTCAGCGGAACGGGCAACGCACCGGCTCGATCCGAGCTTCGAGCCGGTGCGTGCGAAGGAGTATTCCGCTCGGGTGGGTCAGCCGCCGACGGCGGTCGTCCACTCGTCCTTCTCCTTCTGGAGGAGATCGGCCGGCATCGCGATGTAGCCGACCTCGGCGGACAGGGCGTTCGTGTTCTCCAGATAGAAGTCCACGAACGACTTGACCTCGGGTCGAGACTTCGCCTTACCGATGTCCGGGTAGATGAACAGCGGCCGCGAGAGCGGCGTGTACGTCCCGTCGTTGATCGTGGTCTCGGTCGGCTCGACGCAGCCCGCGCCACCGTCGACCTGGACCGACTTCAGCTTGTCGGTGTTCTCCACGTAGTACGCGTAGCCGAAGAACGAGATCGCGTTGGCATCGCCGGCAACGCCCGTCACCAGGACGTTGTCGTCCTCGGACTGGGTCGCATTCTGGGTGGCAGCGTCGGTCTCGCCGTTGATCTCCTCGGTGAAGTAGTCGAATGTCCCCGAGTCGGCACCCGGCATGAACCGGTTGACGGTCTCGGCCGGGAAGCCGGCCCGGACATCGCTCCACGTGAGGTCCTTGGGCGAGTCCGGCCCGTAGATCTTCTTGAGCTCGTCGACCGTCAGGCAGGTGGCGAAGGTATTCGCCGGGTTGACGACGACGGTCAGGCCATCGATGGCCACCTGAAGCTCGACGTACTCGATGTTGTTCGTCTTGCAGGCCAGGCCTTCACCTGCATCCTCGGCCTTGATCGGCCGCGACGCGTCGTTGATGTCGGTCTCGCCCTTGCAGAACTTCTTGAAGCCACCGCCGGTGCCCGACAGCGAGGTCGGCACCTTCACCCCGCTGTTGGCGAGCTGGAACTCCTCGGCGACCGCCTCGGTGATCGGATAGACCGTGCTCGATCCGTCGATCGTGATGGTCCCCGCCAGGGCCGCGGCGGGCTCGGATGCGGGTGCTGACGCCGGCGTCGACGAGCCGGCGGCGGTGCTCGGCGCGGCGCCGCTTGGCGTCGGCGAGGCGCCACTGCCGCAGGCGCTCGCGGCGACCGCGACCAGCATGGTCAGGGCCGTAAGTCGCTTGGTCCCGGAATTGATCACGTGCAATGTCCTCCTCCGAGGCATCCGGTCGCTCGGTCGCTTGCGGATGCCGTGGGTGTGGCGACCTCGTCGCCGGTCAGCGCCGCACATCGGCCGCTGGTGGGTCTCGTGCCCAGTGAAGGTTCGACCGCCGCGATGAACGGCCATTTCCCCGCGCGTTAACGCCTCGTTAACCGGTGCCACCGCACCTGACTTGCGCGAAAGCCCGACAATGGGCGTCCGGGACACACAGGAGGGCAACATGGCACAGGCATCGACCGGACGGTCGACCGGCCGGCAATCCGGCGCCGACCAGGACGCGCCGGACGTCAAGGGGTCAGCCGCGACGGGCGACATCACAGCCGGCGCGCCACTCGGGATGACGCCCGCGGCGGCCCTGGCGCGCCACGTCGAGTGGCTCGATTTCGCGCTCGGGGCGGCGACCGCCGAGGAACGCTGGCGGCGCGAGCGACTGACGAAGGCGACCAAGGGCAACCGCGTCAAGCGGACCGATCGGCTGGCCGAGGTCGCCGCCGAGATCGCGGAGCTGACGGCTCTCCTGACCGGGATTCGCGACCTCGAGCGGCGGGCCGCGCTCGCGCCGACCACGACGCCGCGCCGCCGTGGTCGCCCACCGGGCTCGAGGAACGCAACCGGCAAG
>JALYPW010000457.1 GCA_030856145.1 Chloroflexota bacterium
CATAGGGATAGTGGGTGACGCCCGTCTCGAGGTCGTGGATCCCGATGTCGACGACCTGGGCATCGAAGATCTCCCGGATCTTCTCGCCGACCAGCTCGTACATCGCCTGGATGTCGAGCTTCTCGGCCAGTCCACGCTGGACCTCGTTGATCAGCGCCAGCTCGGCCGCCCTCTCGTTCGTCTCCGCCAGAAGGCGCTTCGTCTCGTCGAAGAGGCGGGCGTTCTCGAGGGCGACGCCCATACTCGATGCGAGCGTGCTCAGCAGGCGGACGTCGGCGTCGTCGAAGGCAAGAGCCATCAGGCTTTCGATGGCGATGATCCCGAGGACCCGCTCCCCGGCGAGGATCGGCACGCCGAGCCACGATTCGGTGGTCAGCCCGAAGGTGATCGCCCCGAGATCGGCAGCCTCACCGGCAGTCGCGAGGTTCAGCGGCGCGCGTCTCCGGATCACCTCGGACGTGAGGCCGATACCCAGCTGGATCTCGGTCGATGGGTAGCGCCGGCCCTCCTCGACCGAGTAGGGGAACGTGATCGTGCCGGTGGGCTCGTCGTAGAAGGAGATCTGGACGGAGCGCGTTCGGAAGATCGCGCCGACTCGTTCACCGACGAGGTCGACGATCGCCTGGAATTCCAGTTGCTGGGCGAGGGCCGCTCCGATCTCGTTGATGACTGCCAGCTCGGTCGCCCGCTGGTCGGCCTCGGCCAGGAGGCGCTTGGTTTCGCCGAAGAGGCGGGCGTTCTCGAGCGCCACGCCCATGCTCGAGGCGAGGGTCGCCAGGAGCCGCTCGTCGGCATCGCTGTAGGCGTTCGCCTTGACGTTTTCGAGTCCGAGGACGCCGACGACGCCGGCGGAGCCGACGATCGGAACGCCCAGCCATGACTGGGTGACGGACCCGCCGATCGCCACGGCGCCGGCCGCCGCCTGCTCCTCCGTCGTTCCTATCCGGAGGGAGCGCTGGGTCGTGATGACGGTCGACGTCAGGCCAGGCCCGAGTGGCCGGGGATCACGCTGGAACCGCTCGCCCTCGTCGATGTCGTAGGGCCACGAGATCGAGTTCGACGTGGCGTCGTACAGGGCGATGAAGATCGATCCCGCCTGGAAGATCGAGCGCACGCGCTGGCCGACAAGCTCAATGATCGCAGCGAACTCCAGCTGCTCGGCGAGGGCCTGGCCGATCTCGTTGATCAGCCCGAGCTCGGCATTCCGCTGACGCGTCTCGTCGATCGCCCGGACCCGGCTCAGGGCCGCCCCGAGGTGCCGGCCGACGACGGCCAGGACGTCGAGATCGCCAGCGGCGAAGCGAGTTGAACCGTCGTACGACTGGCACACGACCACGCCGACGGTCTGCCCGTCGGCCACGAGTGGCGCGCCCAGCCACTCTCCATCCGGATTGACGGCCCCGAGCTCCTCGAGCTCGCCTGCGGCGACGAGCTCCGCGAAGCTCGACATCAGGAGCCGGATGGGCCGGCCCTGGCGAAGGAGGTAGGCGGTGGTACCGCGGGCATTGCCGACGCCGAACGGTTCCCAGATCGTCGGATCGGGAATGTCGGTGTCGATCGTGTCGACGTAATACGGGAAGTTGATCGCCTCGCGGTCGGCGTCGTAGAGGGCGATGTAGAAGTTGGCGGCATTCATCAGCGTCCCGACGGTCGCGTGGACCTCGCGATAGAACGCCTGGAGATCGCTCGCGGCGCTGGCCGCCTCGGCCAGCCGGTACAGGGCGTGCTGGATCCGCTCCGACCGGTCGTGCTCCGCCTCGCGCGCCTGGAGCATCGCGACCCGCTCGCGGAGGGCGGTCACGTCCGGATCCGGTTCGGCGGCGACTGGCGGGTGACCCTCGGGCGGCACGCTGCTCCCATCCGGTGCGCCGTCCACCTGATGGCGCCTTCGTCCGAGGATAGCGGGCCGTGACCACGCTCCGCGTCCCGTTTGCACCACCGATCGGGGCTGTCGGCGCCGGATCCGGTCTCCCGGCTAGGATCGCCCGATGCCTGGTACCGCCATCGTCTGGTTCCGTCGCGACCTCCGCCTCCATGACCACCCGGCGCTGAACCGAGCCGTCGCGGGCCACGAGCGGGTCGTCCCGCTGTACGTGGTGGACGACGCCCTGCTCGACGGCCACTGGGCGAGCGCCAACCGCGCGTGGTTCCTGGCACGCTCCCTGGACGCTCTCGGTGGCGCGGTCGCGGAGCGCGGCGGGCGCCTCGCATTGCTTCATGGCAACCCGCGAACGATCGTCGTCGCATTCGCCCAGGCGATCGGGGCCGAGGCGATCCTGGTCAGCCGCGATCACGGACCGTACGGCCGCGAGCGCGACGCCGCCGTGGCGAATGCCGCCGGCGCGGCCGGAATTCGGTTCCTGGCCGGCCGGGGTCTGCTCGTCCACGAGCCGGAGGACGTTCGGCGCGGGGACGACGGCGCGTACAGCGTCTTCTCGCCGTTCCATCGCCGGTGGTCCGCGTTGCCGCTCCGGGAGGTCCTCGATGCACCTGCGGCGATTCCCACCGGCGATCTCCCGGACGACGCCGGAGCATCGGTCGCGAGCGTCCTTGGCGATCCGCAGCCAACCGCCGATCCGGCGCTCCTTCTCGAGCCGGGTGAAGCGGCGGCGCGGGCGCGCCTCGAGCGCTGGGCCGCCTCGGACGCACTGCGCGACTACGACGCCGGGCGCGATCGGCTGGCGGTCGACGGCACGTCGCGTCTCAGCCAGGACCTCCGCTGGGGAACGCTGTCTCCAGTCGATGTCATGTGGCGCTGCGCCGGTCCGGGCGCGGGACCAGCGCGGTTCCGCTCCGAGATCGCATGGCGTGACTTCTACGCTCATCTCCTCCACCACGAGCCGCGCGTCCGGCGCGAATCGTTCCGACGCGAGTTCAACTCAATCGAGTGGCAGGCCGACGAGTCGCTGATCCAGGCCTGGCGCGATGGCCGGACGGGCTACCCGATCGTCGACGCCGCGATGCGCCAGCTCCGGGCGACCGGCTGGATGCACAACCGCGCCCGGATGATCGTGGCGTCATTTCTCACCAAGCATCTCCTTGTCGACTGGCGGGTCGGCGAGCGGCACTTCATGGAGAACCTTGTCGACGGCGATCCAGCGAGCAACAACGGCGGCTGGCAGTGGGCGGCCTCGACAGGGACGGACTCGCAGCCGTACTTCCGGATCTTCAACCCGACCCTCCAGGGCAGGCGTCACGATCCCGATGGCGAGTACATTCGACGCTGGGTTCCGGAGCTCCGCAACCTGCCCGGCGCGACCGTCCACGAGCCACCGCCGGGTGCCTACCTGCCGCGGATCGTCGAACACACGGAAGCGCGCCAGCGGGCGCTGTCAGCGTACGAGGCGGCTCGCGCCGCGGCTCGCGACGGGGCGACGCTTGACACGGCAGGCGACTGACCGACGCGGCTGCCGCAGACCGTGGCGGGCTCCGCGGACCGGGTCAGGCTCGTGGGGCCAGGGCATCCTCGATCGTTCGGACCGCGTCCCTGAGCGACTCCGGCAGCACCAACGGCGGTCGTGGCTGGTTGCTCCCGCTCGCGACGGCACCCCGCGGATCCGCGGCGAGCACATCGCCGGCCCGGGCGGCACTGCGTCCACCGAACGCGATCACCAGCT
This sequence comes from Chloroflexota bacterium, assembly GCA_030856145.1. Taxonomy (GTDB): domain Bacteria; phylum Chloroflexota; class Limnocylindria; order Limnocylindrales; family CSP1-4; genus CF-46. The sequence continues at coordinate 3,618 of JALYPW010000457.1, forward strand.
CCGGGTCGACCGTCCGGAGCGCGACCCCGACCTCGACCGCGGGCCGGACGTCGTCCGTCGTCAGGACGCCGATCACGGCAGCCCGGGCGTTCGTCGCGATTGCCGACCCGACCCAGTCCTCGGCGGGCAGGTCCGCGCCGAGATACAGGACCGGCAGGCCGGCTCGCCGCGCTGCAGTGCTGAAGGCGAGCGCGCCGAGCTCGTGACGCACGGTTGGCGGCATGCCGACAAGGATCGCGCCGTCGCGCGGCGCAGGGCGGCCTGCGGCCTGGAAGGCAGCCCCGAGCCGGCGTAGCGCGGCATGGCTCGCGGCATGCTCCCCGGCCACGCCGAGGCGGCCGTCGGACCACGCCTCGCCGACTGCGATCAGGGCCGGGAGCAGAATTGAATCGGCGACGTGCTCGAACGAGCCAGCCCCGAACATTCGGTCGAGGACGGACTCGAGCGCGTCGGCATCGAGGGCGATCGCGGCCGCCACGAAACCGTCGATCAGGTCGTTGCTGGTGGCGCGGTCGTCGGCCGTCTGGTCTGACCCGTCAGGTCGATCCGGTGGCGTATCGCTGGTCGTGCCGATTCGCCCCCCCGCCGCAAGCGCGAGCGGGTCGCCGGACAGGATCGCCGACGCGGCCGTGCTCGGCGTCCAGCCCGCCCCCACGAGTCGTCGCATGACACGGATCCGATCAAGTGCCAGGTCGTCGTAGAGCCGATATCCGGCCGCCGTCCGGGACGGCTCGACGATTCGGTAGCGACGTTCCCAGGCCCGGAGGACCGGAACCGAAACGCCGGTTCGCGCGGCGGCTTCCTTGATGGTGTACATGGTTCGTCGAGCATACAGCCTAAACAACCCTTGACAAGCCCTACCGTTGGCCGTAAAGTCTCGACAAACGTTGGACAAACCCGGTCTAGCGACAGATCGACCAAGGAGCGTCCACCATGCGCCGGCTTGTTCTCATCGCCGCCTCCGCCGCCCTTGTCCTCGGCCTCGCGGCCCAACCGGTGGCGGCCCGCCAGCCCGGCCCGACGATCGTCGAGACCGCGCTCGCGGTCAATGGCGACAGTGGCGAGTTCGACTACCTGATCCAGGCGGTCGTCAAGGCCGGCCTGGTCAACACCCTGAACGGCAATCGCCAGTTCACGGTCTTCGCCCCGACCGACGCCGCGTTCGAGGACCTCTTCGACGCTCTGGGCGTCGACGGGATCGCCGATATCGACGTCGCGACCCTGACCGCCGTCCTGCTCTACCACGTCGCGCCGGGCGAACGGTTCAGCGACGATGTGGTCGCCAGCAGCCGGATCCGCACGGTCAGCAAGGGCTTCGTCTTCCCGTCGGTCCATGATGGCGGCGCGTACATCAACGACGCCCGCATCGTCGCTGCCGACATCGACGTCTCGAACGGCGTCATCCATGTCATCGACGCGGTCCTGCTTCCC
>JALYPW010000459.1 GCA_030856145.1 Chloroflexota bacterium
GCCTGGCGCCTCGAGGCCGTTGATCGCGAGCAACTCGACGAGCGCGGAGGCGGTGGCGGTGGCGGAGTCGACGATCGCCACCCGATCGCCCGCGATCCGGGCGATCACCGGCCGAAGGAGCGGGTAGTGGGTGCAGCCGAGGAGGAGCGTGTCGATCCGGGCCGACGGCGGGAGCGGAAATACGAACTCGCCGGCGGCGTCGCGCTCGCCGAGGAGCGGCGCGAGCGCCTCGGCCACGATCGCCTCGACCTCCTCGCCACCGAATCGGCCTGCCTCGACGAGCGGCACGAACGCCGGCGTCGCATGCTCGTAGACCTCGACGGCGGGGTTCTCGTCCTTGATCGCGTTGAAGTAGGCGTGCGACCGGACGGTCGCCGGCGTTGCGATGACCCCGACCCGCCGGTTGCGGGTGGTCAGGGATGCGGTCACGGCACCGGGCCGGACGACGCCCAGGATCGGCAGGTCGTAGCGCCGCCGGAAGTCGCCGAGGGCGACCGCGGTGGACGTGTTGCAGGCGACGACGATCGCCTTCACGTCGCGGGCGGCGAGCGCGTCGAGAGCTTCGATCGAGAATGCCCGGACCTCGTCGTCGGTCCGGATGCCGTACGGCGCCCGCAGGTTGTCGCCGAGGTAGATCGTCGATTCGTGGGGCGATCGGCGGAGAATCTCGCGGAGGACCGTCAGACCGCCGACCCCCGAGTCGAAGACACCGATCGGGCGCGGATCCGACATCGGCTCGCCTAGCGCCTGCCGGCCGCCGCCGGTCGAGCGAGCCCGCTCGCGACCAGGAGCTCGGCGGCCACCCGGTGGATGTCCTGGCTGATCGGGGCGGCGGGGTTGGCCAGGACGAACGGGACGCCCTCGTTGTTCGACTGGACGACGAGCAGGCCGTCGCTCTGGACGCGGTGCTCCGGCACCCGCCCGAGGGCCCGCTCGAGATCGCCCGGATCGATCCCGCCCGGCGAGTCGGCGCGGTTCACGAGGTAGCGGACCTTCGACGCCGAGTAGCCGATCATCCGGAACGCGTCGGCCACTGCGATCGTGTTGTGGATGGTCGTGGAGTCGTACGTGACGATCTCCACGATCGTGTCGCTCAGGTCCAGGAAGGACAGGTTGATGTCGTTGAGGGCGGACGACATGTCGATCACGATCGCGCCGTAGACGCGGCGCAACAGCGACAGGATCTTGTCGATATCCCGCGCGGTCACCATCTCGGCCATCTCGACGCGCGGCGGGGCGAGCAGGATGTCGATCCCGGACGGATCGCGCCACAGGACATCCTGAAGGTCGGACTCAGCGACGCGGTCGGTCGGCAGGTCGAGGATCGACGGCGCGTCGAGGGGCACCTTCAGGAGCGAGCGCAGGTCGCCGAACTGGAGGCTGCCGTCGATCAGCACGGTCCGCTGGTCGGCCTGACCAAGGGCAACCGCGAGGTTGAACGCGATCGTGGTCTTGCCGACGCCGCCCTTCGGGGCGAAGACCGAGTAGACCCGCGATGAACCCGTCGTCGAGAGCTGGGCGTGATCCTTCAGCACCTGGCTGATCCGGTTCATCAGGTCGAACCCGGAGAACGGCATCGCGAGGACGCCGTGGATGCCCTTGGCCGGGTCGGCCACGACCGGGTTCTGGGGCACGGTCAGCACGATCACCGGAACGCTGGAACCGGAGCCGGCGATCTGCTCGACGAGAGCCAGGCCCTTGACCCGGCCCTGGAGCAGGGCGTCGACGAGGATGACATCCGGCCGGAGCTGCCCGATCTGGGGCAGCACCTTGCTGCCGTCGCTCAGCGTGTCGAGGAGCTTGACGGAGCTCTGGGAGTTCAGGAGGCCGCGAATGTACTGCGCCACCTGGGGAACGTCCTCGACGAGGAGGAGGCGCGTCTGGTCGCTCGATGACATCGGGCCGAGTGTAGCAAGCGAACGGGGGCGGGCATCCTACCCGGTGGTCCCATCGCCGTCGGTGGCCGGCGGTCCGCGGTCAGGGCCGCCGAGCGATCAGGATCGCGCGCTCGCTGCCAGGCCGGATGGGCTCCAGTCCGTAGTCGCCGGCGATCAGCTCGAGCTCGAAACCGGCGTCCTCGGCCATCGTCGCCAGCTCGTCCGCGCCGACCAGGCGGAGCGCGTCACGCCGGATCCAGCGGACCGTCGGCCCGCCCGGCTGTCCCTCCTCGAAGATCGAGGTCAGGTCGACGATCGCAGTCGTCGGGTCGTAGCGCGCGGCCGCGACCTTGGTGACCTCGCGGCCGGACTCCGGATCGATCCGCTCGTACTCGAAGATCAGCCGGCCGTCGAACCGGGCGAGGTCGTCCGGTTCGGGCAGCCAGATATCGACCGCGGCGAGGCCACCGGGCGCGAGATGCGTCGCCATCGTCCGGAACGCCCGTCGCTGGGCGTCACGAGTCGCGAGCAGGAACAGCGAATTCAGGGCGATGAACGCGAGCCTGAACGTGCCCGCGGCGGGCAGGGCCAGGTCGAGGAGGTCGGCCTCGATCAGCTCGAGCT
>JALYPW010000463.1 GCA_030856145.1 Chloroflexota bacterium
GGCGAGGAGACCGAAGCCGAGATCGCCCCGGCGTCGCTGTTCGGGGACCGGCCCGGGCCGGGGCCGGGGTCCCACGGCCGGAACGGATCGCCGCCCGGGCCCGGTGGCCGCGGCCAGCGTGGCGGACCGATCATTCCGGGTCCGGGGATCGGTCCGCGACCGGGTCCCGACCGCGACCCCAACGGCGCTCCGTGGGTCCGCCTCTGGGTCGGGGCCGGCCGTGAGAGCGGCGTCCGGCCGGGCGACCTCGTCGGCTCGATCACGAACGAAGCCGGCGTCCCGGGGCGGGCGCTCGGCGCCATCCAGATCTCGGGCCGGTTCTCGATCGTGGACGTGGCCGAGGACGCCGCCGATCACATCGTCCGCGAGATGCGCGGTGTGATCCTGCGCGGCAAGCCGGTCCAGATCCGGCGCGACCGCGAGCCAGCCGCGCCGTTCGTGCGCCCGCCCGGCCCGCATCGGGGCGGGTAGGAGGCGTCCCGCGACGGGCCGACGTCAGTGCAGCGGTCGAGCTCGTACGGACGGTCCAGGTGGCGCCGGGCGTGTCGGTTCGACCACCGTCGGGCTGAGCGGGACGTCATCCGGGGAGCGCATGATCCGCTCATTGATCCGATCGAGACGCACGTTCGACGCGTTCCATGCCTGCGAGCCGTGTACCTCGAAGGAGCGGGTGGCGACCTCCAGACGCTGCTCCTGGAGCAGCCGGAGGATGCGGTCGATATTCAGTGTGCCTGGCATCAGGTCCTTCCGCGGGTCGCGTCGACCCGAAGGCGAACCTACGGCGCTGGACCCGATCTCGAGCTGCACGCCCGCGCGCCCAGCCTTGCGATCACGCGACAGAGCGCTCCAGGACGGCCTCGAGTTGGGGCCCATGCTCGCGCTTGTGGCCGTACAGGCTGTAGACGAGGAGATCGTCGAGCGAGTACTCGGGGCCGTACCACGGGATCGTCCCGACCTCGCGCCAGGTTTCCGCCGGGATTCGCCCGACGAGCGATGTCGAGAGGGCATGCGCATCGCGAATCTCGGCGACGATGGATTCGACCGACCAATCCCTCCGGATCGCGGCCTGATCGTCGTTGAACGTGGTCGGCGATTCGGTCCGCAGGTTGGTCGCCGGCTCGACGCCGGCGAAGAGGGACAGGACTTCGGCGAAGCGAACCTCGTACGCCCCGAGATGCCCAACGAGGTCCTTGGTGGTCCACGTCCCGAGGGCGATCGCCGCCCAGTCGGCGAGCGTGCAGCGATCGATCAGGTCGTCGATCTGGGCCTGGCCGTAGCGCAGGAGATCGGCAGGGTTCACGCCGGGACCGCCGCGCGCTGCCCGTCGGTCCAGGCGCGGACGACCCGCTCGAGGACCGGCAGCGGCATCAACCCCGAACCCAGCACCGCGTCATGGAAGCCCTTGATCTCGAACCGGTCTCCGAGGGCCGCCTCGGCGTCGCGCCGGATCCGCTGGATCTCGAGCCGTCCGATCATGTAGGCGAGGGCCTGGCCGGGGGTCACCACGTACCGGTCGATCTCGGGCACGACGTGGCTGACCGCCATCGGCGAGTTAGCGGTCATGTAATCGACCGCCTGCTGGCGGCTCCAGCCGAGGGCGTGCAGGCCGGTGTCGACGACGAGCCGGCACGCCCGCATCGAGTCGGCCTCGAGCATGCCCATCCGATCGAGCGGGGTCGAGTACAGGCCCATCTCGTCGGCCAGGCGCTCGCTGTACAGGCCCCAACCCTCGCCGTAGGCAGCGATGAACGCTCGCTTCCGGAAGTCGGGGATGTCGGTCAGCTCGGTCGAGATCGCGAGCTGGAGATGATGTCCCGGCACGCCCTCGTGGTACGAGGTCGCCTCGATCTGGTAGCGCCCCCAGCCCTCGGGCTCGGAGGTGTTCATGAAGAAGACACCGCCCCGGCTGCCGTCGCGGGCCGGCGGGAAGTAGTAGGCGATCGCCCCGGACTGGACCTCCTCGACGTCGCATTCGGCCTTCGGCAGGATTCCGAACCAGTCGCCCATCGCCGCGGTCGCCTTGGCGAGAGCCGCCTTGGACGCTGCCACGATGTCCGCACCGCTCGTGTGGTGGAGAGCCGGGTCCTCGCGCATCCGGCGGAAGATCTCCGGCACGTCGCTCGTCCCGAGCACCTCCCGGCCAAGGACCCGGTACTCGTCGGCGAGCTTGTCGATCTGCTGGAGCCCGATCTCGTGGATCTCCCGGGCCGAGCGCTCGAGCGTCGTGTGGTAACGGACCATCCGATCGTAGGCGTCCTCGCCGTCGGCCAACCAGCCCAGCCCAACGTGTTCGTCGTCGCGGGCGTGCGGCCGGACCCGGTCGCGGATCGTGTCCCGGTAGTGGGCCATCGCCGGTCGGACGTCGCGGTCCACGACCTCGCGCAGGCGGCGGCGCCAGGCGTCGGCGTCCGCGACGCCGGTGGGATCGGCGGTGTTCAAGAGTGGATCCTGCTCGATCGGCGTGGCGAGCCAGCGATCGATCTGGGCGACGGTATCGTCGATCGCAAACGACGCCGGGGTCCGGTTCCGGGCGACGCCTTCGAGCAGGCGGTCGCTCATGTCCCGGAAGTTCTGCGCAATGCCCCGGGTCTTCTCGATCATCGCCTCGGCGACGGTCGCGTTCGGGATCGGGAATTTCGGCATGCGGACGGGCAGGCCGGCCTGCTGGCCGAAGATCGGGTCCACCCCGAACTCCTCGAAGCGGGCGTCGAGGATGTCGGCGTTGCGCCGGCCGTCGAAGGCGATCATCTCGCGGGTGATCGCGTCCTGGGCAGACAGGCCGTCGGCCGGGATCGCCTCGGCCCGGTCGGCAAAGGCCCGGCGGGTCCGGATCTCCTCGTCCTCGCCGGCTCGGCTGACGTCGTCGAAGCGCGCGGCATTCTCGTAGTTGCCCATCAGGTGGCCCCATGTGGGCCAGGCGGTCAGGAGATAGTCGAAGTACTCCCGGGCAAGAGCGTTGACGTCGTCGGCCATTGGGGCATCCTCCGCTTGGGCGGGCGGCTCGTTCCGTTCCGTCATCGTACCCGCGACGACCGGTTGCGGCCGAGGCGCAGGCTCGCGAAACTGGCCCCATGACCAATGCCACCGTCCATCCGCTCGTCGACCAGCTCCGGTTCACCCGCTCCGAGTTCCGGCGGGGGCTCGAGGGCACGCCGGAGGCCGATGGGCTGCGCCGTCTCGAGTCGATGAACTCGATCGGCTGGATCGTGGCCCATATGGCGTGGCACGAGCAGCGCTACTGGCTGACTCGGGTGGCGGGGGCCACGCCACGGGCCGAGCTGAACGAGATCGCAGCCAGTGGCGGCCCGGCCACGACACCGCCGGTCGCGGCAATGCTGGCGGCCTGGGACGAGGTCACCGCGACCGCGGATCCGTGGCTCGCCGGGCTCGGCGCGTCCGACCTCCGTGGCGCGCTGCCCGGCACCGGGCCGCAACGGACGATCGGCTCGGCGCTCCAGCGGATGATCTACCACTACTGGTTCCACACGGGCGAGATCCTCGCGATCCGCCAGGTGCTCGCCAATCCGGGCTTGCCGGAGTTCGTCGGCAACATCGACGACGAGGCGCCGTGGCGGCCGGGCTGAGGCGACCCTCCCTGCCCGGTCGGCCAGCAACCCGAGCCCGGCTATCCTTCGGCCGTGACCCGCGCCTTCATCCCCGACGACATCCTCTCTCTCGCCCACGCCCGGGCGGAGGCGCGGCTGAACCGTGACTGGTCCGAAGCGGATCGGCTGCGCGGCGAGATCGAGGCGGCCGGCTGGAAGATCGTCGACCGTGGCACGGACTTCGCGCTCGAGCTCGCCAGCCCGCCGACCATCGCAGAAGCGGGCGTCGTCCGATACGGCTCCACCGACGCCGTCCCGTCGCGTCTCGAGGAGGCGGCGGCCGGTGTCGCGACCGTGGTCCTCATCGCGACGGACTGGCCCGATGACCTCGACCGGGCGCTCGCGGGGATCCGCCGGGACGCGCCGGCCGACGTGTCGATCGTCATCGTCGCCGACGGCCCGTCGCCCGAGCAGGAAGTCCGACTGCCCGACGAAGGCGAGGGTCTCGAGATCGTCCGGACGACGGAGCGGCTCGGGACTGGGGCGGCCTGGAACATCGGCATCAGGCGCTCCACGGGGCCGGTCGTCCTCGTCGTCGACACGTCCGTCGAGGCGACGGGCGATATCGTCACGCCGCTCGTCGACGCCCTTGACGACCCGGAGGTAGGCGTCGCCGGCGGCTTCGGGATCGTGAGCTCCGACCTCCGCAAGTTCGAGGACGGCCCGCCCGGTGACGTGACCGCCGTCGAAGGCTACGCGATCGCGTTCCGACGGGCCGATGGCACCGCCCGCGGCCCGCTCGACGAGCGGTTCCAGTTCTACCGCAACCTCGACATCTGGTGGAGCCTCGTGCTGCGCGACGAGGGGGAGGGGAGCGAACCGCGGCGCGCGGTCGCCGTCCGGATCCCGGCCGAACGTCGCGAGCACCGTGGTTGGACATCCCTGCCCGAGGCCGAGCGCGACCGCCTCAGCAAGCGCAACTTCTACCGGATCATCGACCGATTCGGCTGGCGCCGCGACCTCGCAACGGACTGAACGACACATCGGGTTGGGTGCTGTCAGGCAGGCACCTCATCGGCGGTGCTCGACGCTCTGGCCGGCCAGGCCGTCGGTCACGTCATAGCCGAGCGCGACGATCTCGGCACGGATCCCGTCAGCCGACGCGAAGTCCCGGGCCGCCCGCGCCTCGGCTCGCCGACCGAGAAGTGCGACGACCTCCGCCGGGACCCCCACACCAGCGTCCCGATCACCCGCCCGGTCAAGATCCAGCCCGAGCACGAAGTCCGCGTCGAGAACCAGCCAGCGTCGCTCCTCCGCCGGGAGCTCGGCCCGGAGCGCCGCGCGGACGACCGCGAGGGCCGCCGGCAGGTCCAGGTCGTCATCGATCGCGGCCACGAAGCGGTCATGGAGGGCCTGGCCAGCAGCCGACAGCGGCGCAGCCGGCGCATGGGCCCGGTCCGAGAGCTCGCCGGTCGTCCCGTCGCCATTACCCGTCGCCGCCTCGGAGGTCCCGACGGGTCGAGCGGGCGCGACGCCGGCACGAAGCAGGGCGGGCGCTGCCCACGGTCCATCCGCCGGCGCGGGTCCCAGATCAGCCACGGCGGCTCGCAGCGACGTCAACCCGGCCGCGGCCCCGGCGAGCGACACATCCGTGTACTCGAGCGTGTGGCGATAGCGCGACGTGAGGCACAGGTAGCGGAACGCGAGCGGATCGATCCCGCGGTCCGCGACGTCGGCGATGCGCTCGATGTTGCCGGCCGACTTCGCCATCTTCCGTCCGCTGACGTTCAGGAACGCGCCGTGGGCCCAGATCCGGGCCGGCGGCCCGCCAACGATTGGCGCTGACTGGGCGATCTCGTCCTCGTGGTGCGGGAACACGTTGTCGATTCCGCCGGTATGGAGATCGAGATGAGGACCGAGATGACGCATCGCCATCGCGGAGCACTCGAGATGCCAGCCTGGGAAGCCGTCGCCCCAGCGGGCGGTCCGCCAGGTCAGCATCCGGCCCTCGCCGGCTGCCTTCCAGAGGGCGAAGTCCGCCGCGTCGCGCTTGTCCGGTTCGATCTCGCCGCGGTGGCCGGCTCGCAGCGCGTCGAGCGTGTTCCCGGACATCGCCCCGTACCCGGGGAAGGACGCGACCGAGTAGTACACGTTGCCCTCTGGGCTGGCGTAGGCGTGACCGGCGTCGACCAGCCGCTCGGCCAGGTCGATCATCTCGGGGATGTGCTCGGTCGCGCGCGGGAAGACGTGGGCCGGGAGCAGGTTCAGGAGGGCCGAGTCGGCGTGGAAGGCGGCCTCGTACGCATCCGCGATCTCGGCAGCGCTCTTGTGCTCGAGCCCCGCCGCCACGAGCATCCGGTCCTCGCCCCGATCGAAGCGCTCGTCACGGAGGTGGCCGACATCGGTGATGTTCTGGACGTGGAGGACCGGGATCCCGTGGTACAGGACGGCCCGCCGGATCAGGTCGGCGAGGAGAAATGTCCGCAGGTTGCCGACGTGCGCGAAGCGGTAGACCGTCGGGCCGCACGAGTACATCCGGAGGCGCGCGCCGTCGGCCGCCGCGACGGGCTCCACGGACCTGGTCAGGGTGTTGCGCAGCCGCAGGGTCATGTCCCGCATCGTCCCGGATTCGCATCGATGCTGCCGAGGCCGGCCGGAAGGCACCCGAAATCGGAGTCCACGCCCAGGTTCGAGGACGGCGGCACAGATCCGCGACGATTTTCGGGAGGTGCGCCCTAACGAACGACGAGTCGGGTCGTTTTCCGGTTCGAGGCCTCGCGGCAATGCATCGTTCCCCCGGCGGTGTGACGTGCGAGGCCTCAATCCCTGCCCGCCGATGCCCGGGCTCGATGGCGCTCCTTCGGGGCATCGAGGCGCCCGCCCGTATACTCGGACGATGCGTCGCTGGGTCTGCATCGTCGCCCTCCTCGCCGGCTTCTCCGGCACCGACTACGTCCGCGCCACGCGCGTTCGGGACTCGGTTGCCGTGGTCCGCCTTCTCGAGCCGCGCCGCAGCGAGCACGGCCTGACGCCGACGGGGGCGTGGTGGTCGCGCTCGGTCCACTGACCAGCGGGGGCCGGGGAGTGCGGCCGGAGCGCCGGGCGGGGGCGTTGCGCCGGTTCCATGTGATCGGTCTCGTTGCTGCGCTGGCGATCCTCCTCGCCGGCCCGACCGCTGCGCCCGAGCCGAGCGCGTCCGTCCGAGCGGCGGACGCGGCCGGTAACGATCACGTTCGGATCCTGATCGGAGCTGCCGCCGACCTCGACCCGGCGGCCCAGGGTGACATCGGCAGTGCGGCCATCTCCGCCCAGCTGTACGAGTCGCTGACGGCGATCGACGCGACACTCCAGACTCGACCGGCCCTCGCCTCGTCGTGGGAGTTCCGGGACTCGGGCGCGACGGTCGTCTTCCACCTGCGGCCCGGCCTCACGTTCAGCGACGGCACCCCGCTCACGCCCGATGACGTCGTTCGGAGCTGGTTCCGGGTCATCGATCCAGCCCACCCGTCGCCGCTGGTCAGCCTCATCGGCGACGTCCAGGGTGCGCTTGCTTTCGCCCGTGGCGACACGACCGAGCGGTCGACGGTCGGGATCGCGGTCGAGGGTCCCGATGTCGTCGTGCGCCTGACCCGGCCCGCGACCGACTTCCCGACGATCGTCGCCGGCCCGACGTTCGCGATCGTGCCGCCGTCAATCCCGGGCGCCGGCGTTCCGCTGGAGGCCAAGAGGGTCCTGGTCGGGAGCGGCGGGTACGTGGTCGGAGCGGCCACCGACGAGATCACGAGCCTGACGGCCAACCCGCGCTACTGGGCCGGTCCGCCGGCGATCGCGTCGGTCGACCTGGTCCACGACATCAGCGGCCGGAGCGTTGTCGCTGCGTTCGAGGCCGGCGACATCGACCTGACCGACGTCTCCCCGTTCGACGCGACCTGGATCGGCTATGACGATGACCTCGGGCCGAGCCTCCGCCGGACGGACGGCCTGTCACTCCAGTACTACGGCTTCGACACGACCCGGCCGCCGTTCGACGATGTCCGGGTCCGCCAGGCGTTCGCTGGCGCCGTCGACTGGCGCCGGCTGATCGCCCTGTCGGCGGCCGGCGCGGCGCGACCCGCGACCGGGATGGTCCCGCCCGGCATTCCCGGACGGAGCGACACCGACTTCCTGCCGGCCCACGACCCGGACGGAGCGCGCCGTCTGCTGGCCGACGCTGGCTTTCCCGGCGGCGCCGGCTTCCCGACGACGACGCTCCTGGGCGGTGGCCGTGCGGATCGAGCATTCGCGGCCGAGATCGAGCGCGAGCTCGGGATCAGCGTCTCCGTGGAGGTCCAGGGCGCTGGCTTCTTCGAGCGCCTCGAGACCGATCCGCCCCAGATCTTCTCGATGGGCTGGGTCGCGGACTACCCCGGCCCGAACGACTTCCTGGGCATCCTCCTGGGGACGGGCGCGTCGAACAACTACGGCCGCTGGTCGTCGCCGGCGTTCGACCAGGCGATCACCGATGCTCTTGCCGCGACCGACGCGGCGGCGACCCGGGCGGCGTTCGATCGAGCCGAGGGGATCGTCCGGGATGAGGCGCCCACGATCCCGCTGACCTACGACGTCGGCTGGTCGCTCGCCCGCGAGGGGCTGCTCGGGGCCTACGACAACGGACTCGGGATCGTCCGGATGGCGGGGCTGGCATGGGATCGCTGACGATGGGCCGTCTCCGCAGTGCCCTGCTGGTCGGGCTGCTCGCCGGCTCGGCGCTCCTCGCCTCGGCCGGACCGATTGCCGCCGCCGACGCGGTGACGTTCGGCAAGCCGACCGCGACCTCGACGTTCGGCACCTCGATCGAGTTCACCCAGCCGGTCGATATCGCCGGCGACCCGCGGCGAGTGGACATCCTCCTGTCCACGCCGGGGGCGATCGGGCCGACGGTCATCCCCAGCTCCGACAACGCCGGGATCGTGGAGTTGGCCTATTCGCTCGATCTGAGCGACGGGCACATCGTCCCGAACACGACGTTCACGGCCCGCTGGCGGGTCGTTGACGCGAGTGGCACGGCCTGGACCGGCCCGCCCGTCACCCACACCTACGACGACGACAGGTTCGAGTGGAAGACGCTCTCCGGCAACGTCGTCCGGGTCCACTGGACGGACGGCGACGAGGCGTTCGGCAGGCGTGCCCTCAAGATCGGCGACGATGCCGTCGCCGCCACGGCGGAGCTTCTTGGGGTCACCGAGACCGAGCCCATCGACTTCTTCATCTACGGCGACCAGGCACCGTTCTACGCCGCCCTCGGTCCGGCCACCCGCGAGAACGTCGGCGGTCAGGCCCACCCCGACATCCGGACCCTGTTCGCGCTGATCACGCCGGCCGACATCGGCGCGAGCTGGGTCGAGAGCGTCGTCCCCCATGAGCTGACCCATCTCGTCTTCGCGACCGCGGTCGACAACCCGTACCACGATCCGCCTCATTGGCTCAACGAGGGGCTCGCGGTCTACCTCGCCGACGGCTACGGCCCTTCGGATCGGGACCAGGTCGAGCAGGCCGCGAAGGCCGGTTCGATCATGCCCCTCGACGGGCTGGCCGGCGCCTTCCCGACAACCCGCGAACGGTTCTTCCTGGCCTACGCGGAGAGCGTATCGGCGGTCGACCGGATCGTCCGGGTCAGCGGCCGCGACGCCCTCGTCAAGCTGATTCGGTCGTATGCCAACGGAGTGTCCGACGACGAGGCGTTCCAGGCCGCGCTCGGGCGCGACGTGGCGGGCTTCGAGGCGGACTGGCTGGCCGAGCTCGGGGCCCGGGCGCCCATTCGGCGGGGTCCCGTCGTCGCCCCGGTCGGGCCATTGCCCGAGGGCTGGGCTGGTCCCCAGCCGGACCCGTCGTTCGAGGTGACCGGCTCGCAGCCGCCCGTCACGCCGCGCTCCCCTCTGCCGCCCACCGTGGATGACGACGTGATCCTCCCGGTGTTCCTGCGCGACTCGCTCGGCCAGATCGGCCTTGCGGTTCTGGTCGTGGTGATCGCGGTCGCGGTCCGCCGGGCGCGGCGACGGACCGATCCAGCGGCCTGGGCGACTCAGGGCGACAACCGCCTGTTCGGCCGGCCGCAGACTGTCGATCCGCCCGACGTGCCCGAGGGGGAAGGGCCCGAGCCGCCTCCGACCCCTCGATGAGCGTCCTGACCGCCCGGCTGCGGGCGATCCCGTCCTGGCAGGTCACGCTCGGCGTTGCTCTCCTCGTCCTGGGCTTCCTGATCGCCGCCCAGCTCGCCGCCGAGGGGCCGCGCGTCCGCTACACGACCCAGGAACGCTCGCCCCTCGTCGAGACCGCCCTCGGGCTCCAGGCCCAGCAGGACGAGTTGAAGGGTCGGATCGTGGCCCTCCGGACGTCGATCCAGGACGTCGAGCACCAGGGCGCAGGTTCAGCGGCGGTGGTCAGCGGCCTGAACGACCGGCTGGAGGAGGCCCGCATCGCGGCCGGCCTGATCCCGCTCAGGGGGACGGGCATCGTCCTGCGTTTCGAGGATTCGACCCAGCCGGTCGCCCCCGGCGGCACCGAGTCCGACTACTTCGTCGGCGCGGCCGACATGCGGACGGTCGTCGCGTTGCTCTGGCAGGTCGGCGCCGAGGCGATCGCGATCAACGGCGAGAGGCTGGCGGTTTCGACCGCGATCGTCGACATCGGCGGCTCGATGCTCGTCAACGCGGCCTACGTCGCGGGTCCGTATCAGGTGACCGCCCTTGGGCCGCGCGACCTGTTCAGCCGGCTGTCGGCGACACCCGGCTGGGAGGAGTTCCTCCGGACGCGCGGTGCCTTCGGGATCTCGATTGCGTGGGCCGAGCCGGATGCCGTGGACGTGCCGGCCTATGCGGGCTCCGTCAACCTGCGCGAGTCGCGGGCTGTCCCGAGCCCCGTCGCGCCGCCCGTCGCGAGCCCGGCCGCGAGCAGCCCATGAGGCCCGGGATGCGCGACCGGAAGAGCCAGATCACGATGGCGGCCGTTGCCTGCCTGCTCGGACTCCTCGTGGTCGTCCAGCTGCGCGGCCAGGCGGGCGGCTCGGCGCTTGCCACCAAGTCGCCCCAGGACCTGACGATCCTGGTCGCCAACCTCAACACCGAGAACGACCGCCTGCGCTCCGAGGTGACGACGCTCCAGAACCAGCTCGACGAGCTCCGGGCGGACCGGGCGAACGGAGAGACGTCGGTCGGCCAGCTCGAGTCGGACCTGGGCCGGATCCGGGCCTGGACCGGGCTCGATCCTGTGGCCGGCAAGGGGGTCGAGATCTCGATCGCGGGCGAGATCGACGCCGGCGCGGTGGACGACCTCCTCAACGAGCTGCGCAACGCCGGTGCCGAGGCGATCGCGATCGAGAACACCCGGCTGATCGCGCGGACCACGGTCAGTGGCGTGCCCGGATCCCTCGACGTCGACGGCGTCCTGCTGCGCGATCCGTTCACGATCCGGGCCATCGGCAAGCCGGAGACGCTCGTGGGGTCCCTGACCCGGGTCGGCGGGATCGTCGCCCAGCTGTCGGCCACGAATCCGGGCGCCACGGTCGAGGTCCAGCCGAGCGACGAGCGGATGACCCTGCCCGCGACCCGCCGAAACCTCGTGCCAGAGCATGGCCGCCCGCGCCTTTGATACCCTCGGCCCGTGTCGAACCGACCCGCGCTCACGCTGTACCTCGGCGACCTGATTCGTCTGCGTCGGGTTCACCCGTGTGGCGGCGACACGTGGCTCGTCGATCGCCTTGGCGCTGACATCGGGCTGCGCTGCCAGACCTGCGATCGCCACGTCCTCGTCGAGCGGCGCACGATCGAGCGCCGCCTCGTCGAGTTCGTTCGGCGCGGTGACCCGATCCTGAGCGCCGCTGCGGCGCCGCGGCCAAGCGGCCCGTGACCGGCAGCATGGGTTCGTCCACGGCCGCGCCAGCAGCCGCCGGCAGCGCAATCGACGTCTTCCGCAACCGCTCGTTCCTGCTCCTGTGGCTCGCCCAGGCGGCGACCCAGATCGGCGGCAACATGGTCATCTTCGGCCTGACCGTGATCATTGCGAAGTCGACCGGCTCGACGAGCGCGGTCAGCGCCCTGATCCTGACATTCCTGCTGCCGGCGGTCCTGTTCTCGGCGCTGGCGGGCGTCTTCGTCGATCGCCTCGATCGGCGTCTCGTCCTGATCCTGACGAACGTCCTGCGCGGTTTCGCCTTCATTGCGATGTTCTTCGTCGGGGACCACCTCCTCTTCATCTACCTGCTGAACATCATCGTCTCGACGATCACGGTCTTCTTCGCGCCCGCCGAGGCGGCAATGATCCCGATCCTGGTTCCGCGCAAGCAGCTCCTCGCGGCGAACGGGATCTTCACCCTGACCCTGAATGCCGCGTTTGCCCTGGGGTTCACCCTGGTCGGGCCGCTGATCGTGAAGATCGCCGGAGCGCCCGCCCTGATCGTGGTCGTCGCCATCCTGTACTTCGTGGCGGCCGGCTTCTGCTACACCCTGCCACCAGGCCCGCCCGTCAAGCGCGCCGACGCTCCGAGTGGCGCCCGCGGCCGGGCTCGCGAGGCCGAGAACGCGATCGGATCGGTCGTGATCCAGCTGCGCGAGGGTCTTGGCTATATCCAGGCGCATCGTGAGATCCGCTGGTCGCTGATCTACCTCGGGATTGCCGCGTCGCTGGTCGGAGTGCTGGGGGTGTTGGGCCCGAGCTTCGCGGAGAAGACGCTGGGTCTGAGCCCCGAGGACTTCGTCGTCGTTGTCCTGCCGCTCGGGGTGGGCATCGTCATGGGCATCCTCCTGCTCAACGCGTATGGCCGCCTGCTGCCGCGCCGTCGAGTGATCGAGGGCGGCCTGATTGCCCTCGGCGGGTTCCTGCTCGCAATGGCCCTCTCGGGTCAGATCAGCAACTTCCTCGGCAACACCGCTGACCGGACGGGCGTGGATCTGTCGCTCGTCACGTCCCTGCTATCGATCGTCGTGGGCGTAGCCTTCTTCGCCGGTCTCGCCTATGCGGCGGTCGCCATTCCGGCCCAGACGCAGCTCCAGGAAGACCTGCCCGAGGACGTCCGAGGTCGGGTCTTCGGTGTCCTGAACATGCTCGTCTCGGTCGCGAGCTTCCTGCCGATCCTGGTGGTCGGACCGATCGGTGACCTGCTCGGGCCCACCCTGGTCCTCGTGGTCGTCGGACTGCTCATCTCCGCATCGGGCGTGGCGTCGATCTACCTGCGTGGGCCGCTCCGGGCGACCGAGCGCGAGCGACGAGCGAACGTCAGTGCCGATCACGACCCCTTCGTGAACGCGCTCGGCGTGGAGCTTCGGGCTGAGGACTACCCCGACGATGACAACGACGGGGTCCCGGACTGGCCCGACGACGCCGTGTTGCAATCGAGCGTGGCGCCCGACCTTCGACCCGCGGCGGACCCGGTCACTGCCGTCTCATCGCAATTCGACCTGGCCGAAGCGCAATCCGACGACGCCGGGGTGTCTCCCAACGCTGGGTGGCCGGACCCCGAACCATTTGACCCCGACGCGCTGACGCGCGAGATGTCCATCGATCCCGAGGACCTCGGCCCGCCAGCCGACGCGGACCGCCCCGCAACGCACGACCGCCGTCCGCCGGCCTGACCGGGACGGATCGATGGCCCGAATCGCGATCGTGTTCACCGGCGGCACAATCAGCATGCGCAACGACCCGGTTGCCGGCGGCAACGTGCCGGTCCTGGGCGGATCGGATCTGCTCAAGATCGTGCCCGGGTTGGCGGCGCTCGCCGACCTGGTCCCGATCGACCGCGGCCTGACACCGGCCAGCCACTTCACGTTCGACGACCTGTTCGGGATCTCGCGGGCGGTCGAGGACGCGCTGGCGTCGGACGAGGTCGATGGCGCCGTGGTCGTGCAGGGCACCGACACGATCGAGGAGACGGCGTTCTTCCTCGACCTCCTCCATGCGGGTCCAAAGCCGGTCGTCGTGACCGGGGCGATGCGCTCGGCGAGTACGCCCGATTACGACGGGCCGGCGAATTTGACGGCGGCCGTTCGGGTGGCCGCGAGCCCGGCCGTGCGGGACGCCGACATCGGAACCGTCGTCGTGCTCGACGGCACGATCGAGCCCGCCGACGACGTGACCAAGACCCATGCCTCGGCGTTCGATACGTTCCGAAGCCTGAACCGGGGACCCCTGGGCGTCGTGGCCGGGCCCTCGGTCGTCCTGCGCGACGAGCGCGGCCCGCGCCGTCACGTGCTCACCCATCGGGCAGCCCGGCGCGTTTTCCTCGTCACCGCGACGGTCGCCACCGATGGCACGCCGATCGACGCACTCCACGCCGCGGGTGCCGACGGCTTCGTCGTGGCCACGACCGGCGCCGGTAACACGTCCCCGAGCCTCCTCGCCGCCGCCGAGGCGGCGCTCGCCGACGGGATCCCGGTGGTCCATGCCACTCGCTGTCCCGCCGGCGCGGCCTCAGGCGGATACGCCTTCCCGGGCGGAGGGGCCTCCTGGCTCCGGGCAGGCGCGATGTCTGCCGGCCATCTGACCGGCGCAAAGGCCCGGATCGCACTGGCGCTCGGGCTCGGGGCGGGACTGAAGCTCGACGGCCTTGCCGCGCTCCTGGCCGACCCAGCCACCATTCACACGCCCGAACGGTTCTGGGAGAACATGTGATGCCACTCGATGTCCTCGTCACCGGTGGCCGGATCGCGACCCTCGCCGGCGACCGCGGGTTCGGCTGGGTCGAGGCGGTCGGCATCACCGACGGCCGGGTGGCCTTCGCGGGCTCGGCGATCGAACTCGAGACACGTGCCGACCCGCACACCCTCCGAATCGAGCTCGACGCCGACGAGGTGGCAATCCCGGGTCTGACCGACGCCCACCTGCACCTCGCGGAGGGCGGGCTGGCGCTCGATCGGATCGACCTGACCTCGAGCCCGACGCTCGAAGCCGGGCTGGCCCGGATCGCGGCGGCGCATTCGGAGCTCGCGGACGGCGACGCCTGGCTGGAGGGGCACGGCTGGCACAACGATCGCTGGGCCGTCTGGCCGACAGCCGACGATCTCGAGCGGGTCGCTCCGGGGCGAGCGGTCGCGCTGTGGGCGCACGACCATCACGCGCTCCTCGTCAGTCATCGGGCGATGGCGATTGCCGGCATCGAGGAGGGGACGGCGGACCCGGACGGCGGGATCATCCGGAGAGCCGCCGACGGAACGCCGACCGGCGTCCTCCACGAGGCCGCGGCCCGGATCGTCACCGACCGCGTCCCGCCCGCAACGCCCGAGCAGTACGAGGCGTCGATCGAGCGGCTCGCCCACGATCTCGTCCGGCTCGGCATCGTCGCGGTCCACGATCCGGGCGCCCTGTCGCTGCAACACGGTCTGGGACGAGCGATCGACGCCTATCGCGTCCTCGACGAGCGCGGCGACCTGCCGATCCGGGTCCATGCCTCGATCCGCTCCGAGCAGCTCGCGACCGCGGTAGCGATGGAGCTCCGAAGCGGCGATCCGCTGGGTCCGCCCGGCGGTCGCGCCCGGTTCGGCTGGCTGAAGCTCTTCGCCGACGGGACG
>JALYPW010000474.1 GCA_030856145.1 Chloroflexota bacterium
GTCGCGAAGTAGTAGCCGTTGCGGTACTCGATCGTCGCGCCGAGGGTCCGCATCGCCTCGACGTGGAGGTCGACCGGGCGCCGCCCGATCCGGTCACCGCCGGGGTTCGAGATGATCACTCGCCCGAATCGGGTCAGGAGCGGCCCGAGGAGCATGAACGAGGCGCGCATCTTGGCCGCCGCCTCGAGCGGCACGAACAGCCACTCGACGTCGCCCGACGCGATCTCGTAGACGTTCGGCGCGGGATGGTCCACGACCACGCCGAGGTCCTGGAGGGTCTCGGCCATGACCCGGACGTCCTCGATCTCGGGCACATTCGTGAACCGGCAGCGCTCGCCGGTGAGGGTCGCCGCGGCGAGCATCTTCAGGGCGGCGTTCTTCGAGCCGCTGATCGGGACTTCGCCGTGCAGGGGCACGCCGCCCTCGATCTTGAAGACCTCGCGGGTAATCAGCTCGGGAACGAATTCCCAATGGAATGGACGAGCGTCAGCCATGAGTCCGCCTACCCGCGGCGACGGGGCCCCTCGCGATGGCGGCGCTCGGCGACCCGGATCCGGATCAGGGCCGACTGGAGCGCTGCCCGGGCGGCGGCCAGGTCGGCGCCCTCGACGAAGCCGCCCTCGAGCGCCTGCTCGGCCTTGCGGCGCGCCTCCTGGGCCTTCTCGAGGTCGATCTCGGACGCCATGTCCGCCGTCTCGGCCATCACGACGACCTTGTCGGGCAGGACCTGGAGGAACCCGCCGACGATCGCGAAGGACTCCTCCTGGCCACCCTTCCGGAGGCGCAGCTCGCCGGCCCCGAGGGTCGACACGAGCGGGGCGTGATGGGGCAGGATGCCGAGCTCGCCCTCGCTGCCGGGCAGGACGACGCTGTCGACCTCATCCTGGTAGGCGAGCTTCTCGGGCGTGACGATCTCGAGCTGGAGAGGCATGGCTACTTGGCCAGCTGCTCGGCGTTCTTGCGGACGTCGTCGATCGTGCCGGCAAGGAAGAACGCCTGCTCCGGGAGGTCGTCGACCTTGCCCTCGAGGATCTCCTTGAAACTCGCGACCGTGTCCTTGATCGACACGTACGCGCCCGGCCGGCCGGTGAAGACCTCGGCGACCGTGAACGGCTGGCTGGCGAACCGCTGGAGGCGACGCGCCCGGCCGACCACCGCCTTGTCCTCGTCCGACAGCTCGTCGACGCCGAGGATCGCGATGATGTCCTGGAGGTCGCGGTAGCGCTGGAGGACGCGCTTGGTCTCCTGGGCGACGTCGTAGTGCTCCTGGCCGACGATGTTCGGGTCGAGAACCCGGGACGTCGACGTCAGCGGATCGACGGCGGGGTAGATGCCCAGCTCGGCGATCGAGCGCTCGAGGCGGATGGTCGAGTCGAGGTGGGCGAAGGTCGTTGCCGGCGCCGGGTCGGTGTAGTCGTCCGCCGGGACGAAGACCGCCTGGAGCGAGGTGATCGAGCCGTCCTTCGTCGACGTGATCCGCTCCTGGAGGCCGGCCATCTCGGTCGCGAGGTTCGGCTGGTAGCCGACCGCCGACGGCATCCTGCCGAGCAGCGCCGACACCTCCGAACCCGCCTGGGTGAAGCGGAAGATGTTGTCGATGAAGAGGAGAACGTCGCGGTGCTCCTCGTCGCGGAAGTACTCGGCCATCGTCAGCCCGGTCAGGCCGACGCGCTGGCGGGCGCCGGGCGGCTCGTTCATCTGGCCGAAGACGAAGGCGGTGCTCTTGATGACGCCCGACTCGGTCATCTCGGCGATCAGGTCGTTGCCCTCGCGCGAGCGCTCGCCGACGCCGGCGAACACGGACACGCCGGCGTGCTCCTTGGCGACGTTGTTGATCAGCTCCTGGATGATGACGGTCTTGCCGACGCCGGCGCCGCCGAAGATCCCGATCTTGCCGCCCTTCTTGAACGGGCAGATCAGGTCGATGATCTTCAGGCCGGTCTCGAAGACCTCGACCTCGGTCGTCTGCTGGTCGAACGGCGGAGCCTGGCGGTGGATCGGCAGGGTCTTCTCGCGGGAGACCTCGCCTTTGCCGTCGATCGCGTTGCCGAGCACGTCGAACACGCGCCCGAGCGTCACCTCGCCCACCGGGACCGAGATCGGGCCGCCGGTGTCGACGACGTCGACGCCGCGGGCGAGGCCGTCGGTCGTCGTCATCGCGACCGCCCGG
The DNA here is from genome assembly GCA_030856145.1 of Chloroflexota bacterium. GTDB lineage: Bacteria > Chloroflexota > Limnocylindria > Limnocylindrales > CSP1-4 > CF-46. The sequence continues at coordinate 2,171 of JALYPW010000474.1, forward strand.
ACCCAGTTGTTGCCGAGGTGCTGCTGGACCTCGCAGACGAGGTCGGGCTGGCCCTCGCGCTGGATCGCGACGGCGTTGTAGATCGCCGGCAGCTGGCCGGCGGGGAACTCGATGTCGACGACGGGACCCGTGATCTGGATCACGTGGCCGGTCGCGGCGGGTGCGGCGCTCGCCATGGGGGTTCTGCCTCCTGCTCGCGTCAGCCGGCCTGGGCGCCGGACGCGATCTCGATCATTTCGCGGGTGATGTTGGACTGGCGGACCTTGTTGTAGGAGAGGGTCAGGTCCTCGATCAGCTCGTCGGCGTTCTCGGTTGCGTTCTTCATCGCGACCATCCGGCTCGATTCCTCGCTGGCCTTGCTCTCGAGGACGGCCTGGAACAGGCGAGTCGCCACGTAGCGCGGCAGGAGCCGTTCAAGAACCGCCGCCGGGCTCGGCTCGAAGATGATCTGATTGCCCGGGATCCCTTCGGTGTCCTCGGGCGGATCGACGGGCAGCAGCTCGATCATCGACGGCTTCTGGGCGAGCGTCGAGACGAACAGGCTGTACACGATGTCGATCGTGTTGTACGTCCCGTCGAGGTACGAGTCGGTGATCAGCCGGGCGAGGGGCAGGACGTCGGCGAAGGCCGGCTTGTCGCCGAAGCCCTCGAAGTGGGCCTCGAGCGGGACGCGCGCCCGGCGCATCGCGTCGCGACCCTTGCGGCCGACGGTGACGACGGCCAGGTCGCCCTCATTGCCCGTGATCTGCTGGGCGGCGAACCGGATCGTGTTCGTGTTCAGGGCGCCGGCCAGGCCGCGATCCGTCGTGATGAGCACGATCAGGCGCTTGCCGCCCGCCCGCCGGACGAGGAGCGGGTGATCCTCGCCGCCGAGCACGATCGCGAGGTCGGCGAGGACCTCGTCGAGCTTCTCGGCGTACGGCCGCGAGGCGAGGGTCGCCTCCTGGGCGCGCTTGAGCTTCGACGCGGCCACGAACTGCATCGCCCGGGTGATCTGCTTGATGTTCTTCGAGCTCTGGATCCGGCGGCGGATGTCGCGCTGGCTAGCCACGGTCGACCCCGGACGTGGTCGATGAGCGTCTGGCGCGCAGCGACGCGCCGACCCCGGCTCCGCTGACCTGGCGACTGCCGGCCGGGATCATCAGGCGTTGAAGCTTTCGCGGAAGGCGTCGATGGCCTTGTCCAGGGCGGCCGTGAGCTCGTCGGTCAGGGCGTTGGTCTTGCCGAGCTCCTCGAGGATCTGGGGCTGCTCCGTGTCGAGGAAGCGGTACAGGCCCGTCTCGAACTCCTTGACCCGCGGCGTCGGGACGTCGTCGAGCTTGCCCGTCGTCGCTGCGTACAGG
>JALYPW010000015.1 GCA_030856145.1 Chloroflexota bacterium
GGCGTCGCGCGAGGCCAGCCATGGCGGCGGAGCGGCCCAGTCACGCGGCGGGTTGCGGTGGTTCGCGTCGCCGCCACGGTCCGTGTCGGACCCGCGCCTTGCATCGTCGTCACGTCCGGCGTCGTCGTCCGATCGGCGCCCGTCACGGGCCCGATCAGGGTCGTCGTCAGGTGTGTCTCGCGCCCCGAGCACCGCGCCCGCCGCGGAAGCGTCGGTCCGGGCCAGGTCAGTCCGGGCCGTGTCCGCCCGCGCCCGGGCGGCTTCGCGGCGCGCCCAGTCCTGGAAGATCGGGCAGACCGGGAATGCGCTCGACAGGCAGTACGCCTCCTGGTGGGCGATTGCCCGCGGCGCCGGACGCGGTTCGGCGTAGCAGCGATGGCGATGATCGGGGACGGTCGCACGCTCGTCTCGATCGTCCTCGAACGCGACGAACGGACAGGCCGAGGCGCCGTCCGCGAGGGGCAGAACGCGTTCTGTCACCGCTCGATGATACCGATCCGCTCAGTCCTCCGGCGTCGGACGGGACGCGCCTCGGCCGCGGCTGCTCGTGCTCGCCCCTGCGCCCGCTGACGCAGTGGCAGCACCGACCCGGCCGTCCGCGGCCGGCACGCCGAGCATGATCGTGTTGCCCGACGAGGCGCCGAGCTGCTGGAGGATCCGGAGCTGGAGGAGGCCCGGGTTGTCGTCGAGCATCCGACCCGCGTTGGCCAGGCCGCGCAGGGCCGCCGTCTCGCCGCGGGCCCGCTCCAGCGCGGCCTCGCCCTCGCGTCGGGCGGCGACGATCCCGGCGAACGCTCGCTTCATCTCGGAGGGCACCATGACGTCGCGGACGTCGACCCCGAGCAGCTCCAGCCCGAGCCGGGCCAGCTCGCTCGCGACGGCCCCGCCGACCGCCGGCCCGATCTCGGCCCGGGCGGCCAGGATCTCGTCGGCGGTTCGTCCGGCCAGCGCCTCGCGGAGTCCGGCGTGGAGCGCGGTGTACAGGGCGGCGACGTAGTTCTGGTCGCTGGTGATCGCCGCGACGGGATCGGCCACGACATAGCGGGCGGTCAGGCTGACCTTCAGGGCCACCCCGTCGGCCGTCAGGATCTCCTGGCCGGGCACCGTGATCGAGGTCGGTCGGCCGTCGAGGACGTGGACCTCGGTCAGTGGCCGGATCGCGACGTGGGTTCCCGGATCGACGAGCCCGACGAACCGGCCCTGGCGGTAGCGCAGGCCGCGCTGATAGTCGTGGACCGTCACCACCGATACGAGCGGTCGCAGAATCAACGCGGCGATCAGCCCGACCAGGAGCACGACGATGACGACTTCCACCCAGCCCTCCGTCCACGAACGCCTTCCGGCGAGATCCACCGACCGACGATCGGCGGCGGCCGCTGAGCACGCTCGTCGCGACGGGTCCCGGATCGACGACGGAGGCCCGAAGCCTGCAGGGCCGTCGACCCGATCGCCTCACGGGCCAGACCCGGTCGCGACGAGCTCAGTGCAGGAATCGAACCTGCCAGTCCACAAGGCGGCCATTGCAGAACGGCTGCCGGCGATGCCGGCGATCCCCTGCCAGGACGCCTGCCGGGATGCTAGACGACCCTGCGCGATGGGGCAACGCGCGGCGTGCAACGGCCCGCCGGCCGACCCGGAACCGGCACGCGTTTGACAGCCGGACGGCCCGCTCCGAGACTCCGAGTGACCGCCCCGGACCGCACCATCACCTGCGATCCCCAGCGAACCTCCCAGATGCCCACGAAGGAGACCCATGTTCCGGATTCGCACGTTCCTCGCCCCGACGACCACGGTCAGCGCCCACTGCGACCTGCCCTGCGGCGTCTACGACCCCGAGCAGGCCCGGATCGAGGCCGAGTCCTGCTACAAGATCATCGAGAAGATGGCCGCCAACAGCGACGCGACGTTCACCGCCCGGGCGATCGGGATCAAGGAAGAGCGGGCTGAGCTCGCCAAGCACCACCTCGACGTCCTCTGGCACGACTATTTCAAGCCGGAGCATCTCGACAAGGTCCCGAATCTGCACGAGCTCTTCTGGAACGCGACCAAGCAGGTCAGCAAGGTCAAGGCCTCGACCGACCTGGCCGACGCCAAGAAGCTGCTCGAGATGATCGATGAGATCGACGCCGCCTGGAAGGCGACCGGCGGCGAAGGCAAGACGCGGGTCGCGGGCCGACCCGCCTGACGGTCGATTCGACAGCGTTCGATGACCGAGCCGGAGCCCCGTCCGACGACGGGGCTCCGTCGTGTCCGGGGGACCGGCCGCGCTCTGCCCCTCCGCGAACGGATCGGCGGTCCCTGGCGAGTCGCGGTGATCGAGTCCTCGATGGCGCCGACGATCCTGCCTGGCGACTGGCTCCTGCTCGACCCGACCAGCGCCCGCTGGCCGCGCCGGGGCGCGATCGTGGTGATCCGCGAGCCCGACACGGACGTGCTCGCGATCAAGCGCCTCGCGGCCGGTCCCGGCGACCGGGTCGATCTCGACGCGGGCCATCTGCTCCTCGCCAGCGACGAGGCGTGGCTCCTGTCCGACGCCCGCGATGCCGACCTGCTCGCGGCGGGAGCCGGCAGGCCGATCGATTCGCGCCGGTACGGTCCGGTGCCGGTCGCGAACCTCGTCGGGCGAGCGTGGTTTCGCTACGGCCCGGCGTCGCGGATCGGACGACTCGGCGGTCGACCGGCGTAACCCAGCCCGACCTTCAATCGATCCTCCGAATCCGCTCCCCTTCCCTCGGATCATCCGCCGAACGGTGAAACCGTGCCTTGCATCGGCATTCCGATCGCCATACTCCAGCCATGACGACGTTCGACCCGCGCGCCCCGCTCGACCCCGCGCCCGAGCCGTGGACCGACCTCCCCCAGCCGTCGGTGCGGCCCGGCCCACCGTTCCACATGACCGACATGATCGCGGCCGAGCCATTCCTCGCCGAACGGATCCTGGACCGGCTCTCGGACCCGTCCGGACCGGCCGGCCGCCTCGCCGGGGCGATCGGGCAGGCCGCCAGCAGCGGCGCGCCGATCATCGTCACCGGCTGCGGGACGAGCGAGCACGCCGCCCAGGCCGTGGTCGAGATCCTGGGCGAAGGGCTCCGCTCTGGCGGGTTGCCGAGCGGACGGGCCACGATCACGTCGGCCCAGGCGTTCGAACTCGCGCTCGACCCGCCGACCGGCGGCCTCGTGATCGGGATCTCGCACGAAGGCGGTACCGCGGCCACGATCCGGGCGCTCGAGGCGTCGGCCGCGGCCGGGGCGCGGACCGCGCTCATCACCGGCAGTGCGAGTTCGCCCGCCGCATCGGCGGCGACCGACGACATGGTCATCGCCACTGTCGAGATGGATCACAGC
>JALYPW010000032.1 GCA_030856145.1 Chloroflexota bacterium
TGGCGGAGGAGATGGCGCGCCAGCGCGTCATGAACTTCGAGATGGAGGCGTCGGCGCTTCTGGTCCTGGCCACCCTCGCCCGATGTCGGGCCGGTGTCGTCTGTGCGGTCTACGCCCAGCGGACCACCGGAGCCTTCGTCGAGGGAGAGGCCAGGGACGCCGCAGAGGCTGCCTGCGTGGAGACGGGGCTCGAAGCGCTCCTGATCCTGGCCGAGATGGATCGACAGAAGCAAGCGGCAGGGACGGATCGCTGGCGACCGTCTCTCTGGAATCAAACGTGAGATGCGGACACGGGACGTGCGTTCCCGTGACGCCACGCTGAACCGAGGAGGAGCCCGCTCCATGGCCGAAGCCTATTGCGTCAAGGACAAGATGAAAGTCGAAGTCCAGAACCCGCAGAAGATCACCATGAAGAATGGCAAGCCGGCGACCCAGGGCACGTGCCCGAAGTGCGGCGGCAAGGTCTTCCGGATCGGCGGCTGACGCCCCTCCGAACACCAGGTTCGACAACGGCCCCCGCCGGCAACGGTGGGGGCCGTTTCGATTCCCGCCGATCGCCTGCACCGGCTCGCAACCGATCCGCAACCGGCCCGCTCCATTGGTGCCAACCGGCTCTGGGTCTCCGACCGCGTACGATGACACCATGCGCGTGAGGTCCGCGCGCGCCCGACCTGGGCGCCCGACCTCGCGGTTGATCAACGGACGATATGCCGGGCGCCTTCGAGCGCTCGCAGCGCGGAGGACACATCGATGGCAGTACGTGTCGGCATCAACGGCTTCGGACGGATCGGGCGCCAGTCGCTCAAGGCGCTCCTCGAGCGGACGCCCGAGGTCGAGGTCGTCGCCGTCAACGACCTGGTCGACACCGCCATGAACGCCCTCCTCTTCAAGCACGATTCGACGTACGGCGCCTACCCCGGCACCGTCGACCACACCGAGAACTCGCTGATCATTGACGGCCGCGAGATCAAGGTCCTGACCGCCAAGGACCCCGCCACCCTCCCGTGGGGTGACCTCGGCGTCGACATCGTCGTCGAGTCGACCGGCATCTTCACCGACGCCGAGAAGGCCGGGGCGCACATCACCGCCGGCGCGAAGAAGGTCATCATCAGCGCCCCGGCCAAGGGCGAGGACATCACGATCGTCCTTGGCGTGAATGAGGACACGTACGACCCGGCGAGCCATCACATCATCAGCAACGCCAGCTGCACGACGAACTGCCTCGCCCCGGCGGCCAAGGTGGTCAACGACCTGCTCGGCATCGAGCGCGGCCTGATGAACACGATCCACAGCTACACGAACGACCAGCGGATCCTCGACGTCGCCCACAAGGATCCTCGCCGCGCCCGGGCCGCCGGCCAGAACATCATCCCGACCTCGACCGGCGCGGCGAGGGCCCTGGCCTTGGTGATCCCCGAGCTGAAGGGCAAGTTCGACGGGTTCAGCCTGCGCGTCCCGACCCCGACCGTCAGCGTGGTGGACTTCACGGCCAACGTCCGCAAGGCGACCTCGGTCGAGGAGTTGAACGACGCGTTCCGGGCCGCGGCCGCAGGCCCGCTGAAGGGCATCCTCGGCGTCAGCGACGAGCCGCTCGTCTCGACCGACTTCCGGGGCGACACGCGCTCGGCGATCATCGACGCCGACTCGACGATGGTCCTCGACGGCACGATGATCAAGGTCATCAGCTGGTACGACAACGAGTGGGGCTACAGCTGCCGCGTCGCCGACCTCGTCGGTTTCGTGGCCGCTCGCCTGCCGGTCGCGGCCGGCTGAATGGACAAGCTGACGATCCGCGACTTCGACGCCGCCGGCAAGCGCGTCTTCGTTCGCGTCGACTTCAACGTCCCGCTCGCTGACGGCAAGGTCACCGACGATTCCCGGATCCGTGGCGCGCTGCCCACGATCAAGGCGCTCCTCGGGGCCGGGGCGAAGGTGATCCTGGCCAGCCATCTCGGACGCCCGAACGGCAAGGTCCAGGACGGCCTTCGCCTGCGTCCGGTCGGCGAACGTCTCAGC
>JALYPW010000052.1 GCA_030856145.1 Chloroflexota bacterium
TGCCGGCGCGTCGGACCCGCCCTCAGACGCGACTCCCGAACAATGCCCGACCGACCCGGACGATCGTCGCCCCCTCCTCGACCGCGACCGCGAAGTCGTCGGACATGCCCATCGAGAGCTCCGGCCCGAGGATGGTCGCGACGGCCGCGTCGGACCGCAGCCGCTCGGAGAGGACGCGCAGCGCGATGAACGTCGGACGGGCGTCCTCCGCTCGTTCGACCAGGCGCCCGACCGTCATGAGCCCGCGGATGGCGAGCCGCTCGAGGGTGGCGAGACGCGCCAGGGCATCGGCCAGCGTCTCCGGCGCGAACCCGGCCTTCGCGGGATCGCTGTCCACGTTGACCTGGAGGAGGACGGGGACGCGGGTGTCGGGTCGCGCCTCGCCCGCCAGGCGATCCAGCCGCTCCGCGAGCTCGACCGAATCGACGGACTCGATGACCGAGAAGGCGCCGAGCGCCCGTTTCGCCTTGTTCGACTGGAGCGGCCCGACGAGATGCCAGGTCGCGCCGGCCACGAGCCCGGCCTTCGACTCGGCCTCCTGGACGCGGTTCTCGCCGAGTGTCGTCAGGCCGGCCGCGACCGCCGCCACGAGACGCTCGGCCGGGACGGTCTTCGAGACCGCAACCAGGGTGACCGCGGACGGGTCGCGGCCGGACCGAGCAGCGGCTGCGCCGATCTGTCTGAGGACCCGCTCGCGGGCGGCCGCGATCGCGGCGACGTGGACACCATCGGGCTGCAGCACGGGGGGGCGGCCCGTCCCGGACCGCCGATCTACTTGCGGCGGAGGAAGCTCGGGATCTCGAGGTCGTCGGCGTCGTAGGCCGCGCGCTTGGCCGGGACGGCCTCGCCGACCGAGCGCTCGACCCGCGGGACCATGACCGCCGCGGCCGGCCGCTCCTCGCGACCGTCGTCGGCCGTGCCGTCGCTCGACTCCTGGCGCTGACGCTCGAGCTCCTCGAGGAAGTCCCGCTCGCGCGGCGCCCGGATCGACTGGTTCTCGGCGGCCGGCTGGGCCGACTGGGCCTGGCGGTTGACGTCGCGCTTGCGGTTGCCGTCGAAGCCGGTCGCGATGACCGTGATCATCACCTCTTCGCCGAGCCGCTCGTTGAAGCTCGTCCCGAAGATGATGTTCGCCTCCGGATCGGCCGCGGCCCGGATCTCCTCAGCCGCCTCGGTGACCTCGAAGAGGCTCAGGCTCGACGAGCCGGTAATGTTGAACAGGATGCCCTGGGCGCCGGTGATGTTGACCTCGAGGAGCGGGCTGGCGATTGCCTGGCGGGCGGCCTCGACGGCGCGGTTCTCGCCCTCGGCCCGGCCGATTCCCATCAGCGCCGATCCGGCGTCCTTCATGATCGCGCGGACGTCTGCGAAATCGAGGTTGATCAGGCCCGGCATCGTGATGATGTCGCTGATCCCCTGGACGCCCTGGCGCAGGACGTCGTCGACGACCCGGAAGGCGTCGATGATCGAGGTGTTCTTCTGGACGACGTCCTTGAGCCGATCGTTCGGGATCGTGATCAGGGTGTCGACCTGGGCCTTCAACTCCTCGGCCGCCTTCTCGGCGACGAGCTTGCGCTTGGCGCCCTCGAACGAGAACGGCTTCGTGACGACACCGATCGTCAGGGCACCGGCCTCCTTGGCCAGCTGGGCGACGACGGGCGCCGCCCCCGAGCCGGTTCCGCCACCGAGCCCGGCAGTGATGAAGACCATGTCCGAGTCGGCGAGGGCCTGGGCGATCTTCTCCGAGTCCTCCTCGGCCGCCCGCGCCCCGATCGTGCTGTCACCGCCGGCCCCGAGGCCGCGCGTGATCTTGTCGCCGATCCGGATCTTGTGGGGCGCGTCCGACTGGAGGAGCGCCTGGGCGTCCGTATTGAGCGAGATGAACTCGACGCCCATCATTTCGGCCCGGATCATCCGGTTGACGGCATTGCTGCCGCCGCCCCCGACGCCGATGACGCGAATGAGCGCGAAGTTCTCGGAATCGGATCGCAACGGCATCGCCTTCCTCCGGGGCTGGTCGTGGCTGGTGATGAACGACCGGACCTCGGGATGAGGCGGCCGACGGTGTCTGGTTCGGCTGCCGATGGACCCCGCAACGGATGCGTTCCTCTGGGTCGCTCGGGCTCCCGGGAGTCTACCACCGGGCCCGCCCCGGCGAGCATCGGGATCGGGCCCCTTCCGGGCCCTCCACGACGGTTCGCCGGCCCCCGCGAACGCGTCGTCCGGTGCGTCGCGGCACCATGTCGGGCGGCGCGACGGCAGGGACCCGATAGGGCATGCACCCTATGGACAGGCACGGACGGAGGCCGCGATGCTGCGCACCGTACCGGCACTGGTACTTCGGGGAGAGCGCGCGTGGCACTTCAGTACCGCACGATCCGGGCGGCAGCATCCGCCCTGTTGATCGCAATCGCAATGGGCGCCGGCGGCATGACCGGCATGACGTCGGCCCTGGCCGCCGACCCGCCGGCCGACGTCGCCTTCGACGCGACCGTCACGGTCAACCTGCCTCCGTCGACCCACGCCGGCGTCTCGCTCGCCGGGGCCGTCGTCCAGCTCGATGCGCGTCGGGACGGCAGTGAGCCGTTCCAGACGCTCGAAACGATCGCGACCGACGAGGTGGCCGTCGTCTTCCACGATGTCGCGCGGGCAACCAGCGGCGCCCCCGACGTGCTCCTGGATGCCAGGATCTCGTTTTCGTACGACCAGCTCGACGGGTTCGGCTGCGTTGAGCGCGGCGCCGAGTCCGGCAGCGTGGGCGGGCTCGTCTCGGCCGATGGGCTGACCATCGACTTCGACACCCTCGCCTCGTCGGTCTCCCCGCCGGACTGCACCGGCGTGGCCGACCTGACCGACGGCGTCGCCACGGTCCGCTTCATCGACGCCGCGACGCTCCTGCCGGTCCCTGACGCGGCGGTCACGATCACGGTCAGCCATCCGCTCATCGAGGGCGACGAGCCCGCGATCCTTACAGGAACCACGGACGCGGACGGCGTCGCGACGATCTCCGGCGTGCCCTACCGACCGAACGGCTCGGCCGAGGTCGAGCTCGCGATCGAGGCGCACAAGGACACGACATGGACCGATGCCACGAGCGGCTGCACCGGCAGCGAGACCTGGGATGCCGAGCGGACGGGCGTCGCGGGTGCGGCGGTCATCGAGGTTGCGTTCACCCTCGACGAGCAGCTCGTGTCGAGCTCGATCGAGTGCGGTCCCAACCCGACCCCCGACGGCGGCGTCCTCGGCGCGACCGGGACGCCCGGCAGCGGCGTCACGCCTCCCCCGACCGACGTTCTTGGCTCCCGCGCCGCCGCCCCGGATCGGCTCGGACCGGCCCTGACGATCGGCTTCCTGATCGGACTGATCGCCTCGGTGCACCTGCTCACGCCCCGGTCCAGGTCCCGCCGCCGGGGCTGATCGGCCCGGCTCCGAGCGCCGGCCGGGCCCGCGCTCAGCCCGCGAGAAAGCTCAGCAGCACCGTCCGCGTCGCGTTGTCCGTGTTCGGGTCGAGGAGCGCGATCGACTGCCACGTCCCGAGGGCCAGCTCGCCGCCGAGCACCGGGATCGTGACCGACGGCGAGGCGAGCAGCGGGACGACATGATCCGCGCCGTGGCCGGCCGATCCGTGCCGATGGCGCCAGCGATCGTCGCGCGGCAGGAGCCGGTCCAGCGCGTCCATGGCGTCCGCGTCCGATCCGGCGCCCAGCTCGATGATCACGACCCCCGCCGTCGCATGGGGCACGTAGACCGAGAGGAGGCCGTCGCCACCGCCGCTGCGCTCGGCCACGAACCGGCGGCAGGCGCCGCTGAGGTCCGTGAACCCGCGCTCGGAACCGGTCCGGACCTGGATCTCGAGGATCTCCAATGGTCAGTGGTGAGGCGCAGCTCGCTCTCCGCAGGCGGAGGGGAAGCTCCGCGACCCCATCCGCCTAAGGAAAGATGGAGCGGAGCGCGTCGCGCAGGCGACCCAGCCCGCCGCTCGCCGGGGCCGACTCGTAGCGCAGCGGCTCGTCCTCGGCCAGGGTCGACGCGCCCCACAGGAGGAGCCCCACCGCGGTCGAGTAGCCGGGCGTCAGGATCGTGTCCACGAGGCCGCCGATCCCGTTCGGAGCGGCGATCCGGACCGGCATCCCGAGGACCTCGCGGGCGAGCTCGGCCGTCCCGCCGAGCTGGGCGCCGCCGCCGGTCAGGATGATCCCTGCCGGCAGCATCCCGGCCCCGCCGCGAGCCATCTCGGCGCGCATCAGCTCGAACGTCTCGCGCATCCGGGCCTCGATGATCTCGCAGACCTCGCGCCGCCGGACGGTCCGGCCGGACTCCTCGCCGAGGACGCTGACCGTGATCTCGTCATCGTCGTCGACCGCCGCCAGGTTGCACGTCCCGTGCTCGATCTTCAGCTCCTCGGCGACCTTCAGCGAGGTCTTCAGCCCGAGCGCCAGGTCGTTGGTCACGTTGTTGCCGCCGATCGGCAGGACGGCGGTCCGGAACGGCGAGCCGTCCAGGAACATCGCCAGGTCGATTGTGCCGGCGCCGATGTCGGCGACCGCGACGCCCAGCTCCTTTTCCGTCTCGGACAGGACCGCGTCGGCCGAGGCGAGGGCCGACGCCACGAGCTCGTCGATCTTGACGTCGGCCGCGTTCACGCACTTCGAGAGGTTCTGGACCGCGGTCGCGGCGCCGCTGACGATGTGGACCTCGACCTCGAGGCGCAGGGCGCTCATGCCGAGCGGGTCCTTGACGCCCTCCTGGCCGTCGACCTTGAACCCGCGCCGCTCGACGTGGAGCACGACCTGGTTCGACGGGATCGAGACTGCCCGGGCGACCTCGACCGCGCGCATGACGTCCTCGCGGCTGACCTCCTTGCGCGGCCCGCTGACCGCGACCTGGCCCGGCGAGTTCAGGCTCTCCACGTGCTGGCCGCCGACCGCGACGAACGCTCGGTCGATCTTCCAGCCGGACAGGCGCTCGGCGCGTTCGACGGACTCGGCGATCGAGCGAACGGTCTGGTCGATGTTGACGACGACGCCCTTCTTCAGCCCGGACGAGACGACCGTGCCGTGGCCCATGACCGTCATCCGGCCGTCGCGGCTCACCTCGCCGATCAGCGTGCAGACCTTCGACGTCCCGACATCGATCCCGACCAGGACCGCTTCTCTCTCCACCGTCGTCGTCGCTGCCTCCTGCGTGATGGCGCCGGGCCCGTGCTGGCCGCCGGCGCGGATCCTTGCCTAGACGAAGTGGCGCCGGATGAGCGCCACGTTGTTGAAGATCCGGAACCCGAAGTTGATCAGTGCGACCAGGTACAGGTCCAGGCTGAGCCGATCGCCGATGAATGTGAGGATCACCGCCACGATCGCATTCGTGATGAAGCCGCTGATGAAGATCCGATTGTCGTAGACGCCGTCGAGCTCGGCCCGCACGGCCCCGAGGACCGAGTCGAGTGCGGCGAGGATCGCCACGGCCGAGTAGCGGGTGAACTCGAAGCCGACGTTGACATTGAGGACGAGTCCGGCCAGGACGCCAACGAGGAGACCCGCCAGGGGTAGGAACACGCCTCGCCGACCTCGCTCCGGTACGTTTTGGCAAGGCTACCCGACGCACGCAGGCGGTGCCACCCGGCGACCATCACGGCGCCGTCGACGGCCTCGGCGTCGGCGAGGGCTTGGGCGTCGGCTTCGGGATCCACGTTCCGTCCCGGTCGTCGGCGAGGATCACGGTCTGGACGGCGGCCTCGCGACCGGCGAGCAGGGCGGCCAGGAGCTGGACCTGGCCGGGGATCAGGTCGGGCGTCCGCTGGCTCCGGCCGTAGAACCCGAAGACCGCGAGCCAGCCGCCGTTGCCGCTGCCGACCGTGAAGCCGCGGTCGTCGGTGACCCGGATCGCGAGCCTGGTCGCCGCGCTCCCGATCTGGCTCGGGGACAGGGAGCCGAGGCGGGTCGCGGCGTCGAGGTCGACCGGATCGAGCCGGGCGCGGATCGCCAGGCCGGCCGACGCCGCCCGGTCGTCGCGAACGACCGGGATGCCGCCGACGAGCCCGGCCGCATCGCCATCGACGACGGCGAACAGAAGGCCGTCCTGGTCGACCGCGAGACGCCGGTCGCCGATCGCCCAGACGACGATCGGGCGCCGTTCGCGCAGGCGGACCTCGAGCGTGTCGGGCAGACCGACCGTGATGTCGACAGCGTCGACCGCGGCCAGCTCGGCGACCCGGCCGGCGATCGGGCCGGTGTCGAGCCCGACGAGGTTCGTTCCGGGCGCGAGGCTGACCGCGGCCCGGATCGCGGTCTCCGGGATCAGGGAATTGCCCGAGATCGCGAGCTCGCGGAAGCCGAACGCCGGCGTTGCCGCGAGACCGTAGATCGCACCGCCGGCGAGGAGCATCGTGAGGATCGCGGCGGACCGGATCGGGGTCAGCCCGGCGGACGCCCGCCGGACCCGCGGCTGGCGGCGGGCCGTCCCGCCTGCGGCCCTGTAGCGG
>JALYPW010000068.1 GCA_030856145.1 Chloroflexota bacterium
CCCCGGATCCGGAGGGCGAGGCCGGGCGAGGCCCCGGATCCGGAGGGCGAGGCCGGGCGAGGCCCCGAGGCTCGCGATGGTCCCGGCGCCGGAGTTCCGGACAGCAGGTTCCCTCGGCGCGTCGACGAACACGGCCGGCTGGTTCGACCCTGCCCGTTACCGTGCCGCGCGGATCGCCCGCTCGGCGAGGACCCGGGCCGTGCCCCGGAAGATCAAGCCATGGACCGGATAGAGGAGGTACCAGTACGCCAGGCCGGGCAGGCCCTTCGGCTCGAAGAAGGCGGTCTGGATGAGCCGGGCACCGCCCGGCTCGTCGACAACCTCGTACTGGAGCCAGGCGCGCCCAGGCACCTTCATCTCCGCGCGCAGCCGGAGCAGCTCGGGCCGCCGGATCTCCTCCACCCGCCAGAAGTCCAGGGCATCACCGCGCCGCACGTGGTCCGGGTCGCGCCGTCCCAGGCGCATGCCCACACCGCCGACCAGGCGATCGATCAGGCCGCGGATCCGCCAAAGCACATTGGCATACGGCCAGCCGGCCCGACCGCCGACGCGCTCCACCTCGGCGAACAGCCGCTCCGGCGACGCGGCCACCGACCGCTGCCGGCGCTCGATGATCATCCCTTCCCGGGAGCTGACGGAGGTCAGGTCCGCCCGGTCGGGAATGGCGAGAGCGTCGAACCACGTCGATTCGAGCGCGTCGCCTGCGTTCCGGTCGCTGGCCTGGCGGAGTGCCTCCTCGTATCCGCTCGGCTCGATTCCGAACGTGGCGGCCGGGCCGGAGTCGCGCACGACCACCTCGTTCCGGAGCCCCTCGATGAGGGGCCGGGCAATACTCGCCGGGACCGGGGACACGAGATTGACCCAATACGAGCTCAGGTGCGGGGTGAGGATGGGAACCGGAATCATCAGCCGGTGCAGGCCGCGCAGCCGAGCGTAAGCCCGCATCATGTCGCCGTACGACAGGACGTCCGGCCCGCCGACCTCCACGACGCCGACGATCTCGGGGTGATCGATCGCGCCGACGAGGTAGGCCAGGATGTCGCGGATGCCAATCGGCTGGCAGCGGGTCTGGACCCAGCGTGGGGTGATCATCACCGGCAAGCGCTCGGTCAGGTGGCGCAGGATCTCGTACGAGGCGCTGCCCGAGCCGATGATCACGGCCGCCCGGAACTCGGTGACAGGCAGGCCGTGGGCCGCGAGCTCGGTGCCCGTCGCGTGGCGGCTGGCGAGGTGGTGGGACAGTCCGGCCGCATCCTCGCCGAGTCCACCCAGGTAGACGATTCGACCGACGCCGGCCCTCTCGGCGGCCGTCGCGAAGTTGCGCGCCGAGTCGAGGTCCCGCTCGGCGAACCCACGCTCACCGGCGCCCATCGAGTGGGCGAGGTAGTACGCCAGCTCGACGCCGTCGAGTGGCTCGACAAGCGAGTCGGGCCGCAGGAGGTCGGCCGACACGATCCGGGCGTCGGGGAAGCGTTCGGCAAGGGAATGATGGTCACGGCTCACGAGCACGAGTTCATGGCCGTTCGCCGCGAGGAGAGGGACGAGCCGGCTGCCGATGTAGCCGCTGGCCCCGACGACGAGGATCTTCATCGGACGAGTATGCCCGCCGGGCCGAGAATCACCCGCCCTTGAGGAGGACGGCGGAGGTGCCGGCCGTGGCGCGGCCGAGGTGAGATCGTCCGGGCCTGGTCGTTCCAGGGCCGGCGGTCCGATCAGGGACGGCGGACCGACCGCCAGCACCGTCCCGAACAGCGGCACGCCCCGAATGAAGTTGGTGGTGCCGTCAATCGGGTCGACGTATCAGCGCGTGGCGGCCTCGCCGGCTTCGGTTCGCCGGCCGGGACGATCCACGCCGCGTCACCCTGCAGCTGACGCACCCTCGTCGAGGATCCCGCGCGCGAATGCCGCCGACTCGGCCACGCCGACCAGCGGATCCTCGGACCGGTCCTCGTGCTCGATGCTCAGGGGGCCGTCGTATCCGGTTGCCGCGAGGGCTGCCACGAACGCCGACCAGAAGGCTCGGTCATGGCCGCGGCCGACCGTCCGGAAGTTCCAGGCCCGCCCCTCCGGTCGGTCGAAGGAGCGCAGGTCGAGCACGCCGGCGATTGCGACCTGGTCCGGCACGAGCGCTGTGTCCTTCAGGTGGACGTGATGGATCGCCGGGCCCAGCGCCGCGATCACCGCCAGCGGATCCATCTGCTGCCAGAACAGGTGCGACGGGTCCATGTTCGCCCCGAGGACGTCGCCGACGGCCGAGCGGAGATCGAGCAGCGTCGGAACGTTGTAGACGAGCTGGAGGGGATGCAGCTCGAGCGCGACGCGGACGCCGGCATCGCGGGCGACTGGCGCCAGCTCGTGCCACAGATCGACCATCTCGTCCCATTGCCGGCGCTGGAGGTCGAGGAGCTCGTCGGGCCACGCGTACACGGGCCAGTTGATCGTGGTCGCCGTCGGTCCGTCGCCCGGACAGCCGGACATCGTGACCACGGTCTCGACCTCGAGCAGCGCCGCGAGCCGGAAGGTCTCCTCGACGATCGCCCGCTGCTCAGCGGCACGACGCGGATGGAGCAGCCAGGCCGAACAGTTGAGTGCCGCCAGGCGCAGCCCACGGCTCGCGATCTCGTCGAGGAAGCGCGCCCGGGCATCGGCCGAGTGGATCAAGTCTGCCCGAGCGAGATGCGGGGCGGACGACTGGCCCCCGGTCGCGATCTCGATGGCCGTCGCCCCGATGTCGACCGCGACGTCGAGGGCCGCGCTCCGGTCGAGCGCCGACAGCGAGTCCGTGTAGATCCCGAGCTCCATCTGATGCTCCTCAGCGACCTGACCGGATTCCGAAGATTCCCTGGCGGGCAATGGCGCCGCCGGGCGCGAGCGGGAGCTCGGCGAGTCCAGCGAGCCCACGGCGGTGGACCGGGTCTTCGGGCGGGAGAGGAAGGTCGATCGTCCGGCCGGTCGCCGCCGACGCGTAGGCTCCGAGCGTCGCCTCGAGCGCACGGACGCCGTCGAGCGCCGTGGCCGCCGGCGGCTGGCCGGCCGCCAGGCGCTCGAAGAACGCACGGAACGTTTCCTTCACGCGAACGTCGATCGAGCCGTCGGCCGGTGGGAGCGGCGGCGTCCGATCCTCGACCCGACCGTCGCTCCGGGTCAGGCGGACCGATTGGAGCCGCGCGAACGGGCCCGTGCCGCCACCCTCGAAGCCGATCTCGATGCGACCGTCCGGTCCGGAGACCGCGATGCCACCGGGCCCGACGCCCCAGCCCACGTTGACAAGGGCGATGCCATCGTCGGCCTCGAAGCGGCACAGCGCGATGTCCTCGACCGGCGCGCCGGCGGTCCGAGAGAGAACCTCGGCGGAGACGCGCCGGAATGGTCGGCCCAGGAGTGCCTCGGCGACGTAGACCACGTGAAGCATGTCCATCAGGACGCCGCCACCGGCGATGGCCGGGTCGTGCCGCCAGTTCGGCTGCCAGCCGGTACTGCCCGGCCGGTCCTCCACGCCAAGCAGGTTGAGGATGGCGATCTCTGGCCGGCCGATCGTTCCCGCGGCAATCGCGTCGCAGGCAGCCACGATCTCGGGCAGCGCAAGCCAGTTGTGGATGATCGCTGCCGGGGCGCCGCTGGCGGCCGCTGCCGCACCGATCGCCATCCCGTCGGCTGGGGTGAGGGCGATCGGCTTCTCGCACAGAATCGCCTTGCCCTGGCCCAGGGCCTCGATCGCGAGCGGCGTCCGGACATGGGGCGGCGTGGCGAGATCCACGACATCGATGTCGTCGCGGCCCAGGAGGGCCTCGGGCCTCGCGTAGACGGAGCCGACGTCGAGACCGAGAGCCCGGGCCGTCAGCGCACGTCGCTCCGGCGACGGGTCCGCGACGGCCACGACCCGGACGAGCCCGGGGAGCGCCAGCAGCGCCGGGACGTGATGGCCGAGGCCGACGTGACCGAGGCCGACCAGCCCGACCCGGATCGGGACCTGCCCCGGGCGCCACCGCGGGACGGCCGGGGCGCTGGGCGGGGCGATGGTCACCGCCCAGCTCCCTCCAGCCGGGCGACGGCTCGAACGAGCGCGCCTGCGTCGTCACCCATGACGCCGTCTGCGCCTGCGGCAAGGCTCGACGCGATCTCCGCCTCCTCGGTCGTGGGCCAGGACCAGAGCGCGATGCCGTGCTCGTGCAGGCTGTCCACGAGCTCTGGGGTGATGAACCGCCAGTGGTTCTGGAGCACCTGCGCGCCGAGCGCCTGCGCCTGGCGGACTCCCTCATCGGGCGGTGGCGGGATGTCGTCGGGCAGGCGCTCCGGCGCAAGGAGAAGCTCGGGCACGCGCGCCCGGGCGGCCGCCAGCGCCTCGTGGTCATAGCTCGACATGAACGCCCAGTCGAGCGCCCCGCGGGCCGCCAGGAGATCCGCCAGGGCCTCGCCCGTGCGCCGGTAATCGGCCGTCGTCTCGCCCTTGACCTCGAAGCACATGAGGATGCCTGCCTCGCGGGCAAGCTCGATCGTGTCGCCCGTGGTCGGGATTCGGAGGCCGGTGTAGGTCCGGTCGAACCATGAGCCTGCGTCGAGCCGTTGGATTTCCTCGAGGCTGAGGTCGCCGACCCGGCCGCTGCCATCGGTCGTGCGATCCACCGTCCAGTCGTGGATCATCACGAGTTCGCCATCGCGGGTCATGTTGACGTCGCACTCGATCATCTCGATGCCGAGCTCGATCGCGCGCCGATACGCCTCGACGGTGTTCTCGGGAACCTCGATCGAATGGCCGCGATGGGCGATCGACAGCGGATGTGACCTGTTGAGCCACGGATGTGAAGTCATGTCCCTACCTCCTGGGTGCGTTCGTGGTCGGGCTGGCGGAGTTCTTCACGGGACGAGATCACCAGCGGGTTGGTCAAGCTCGACGGCCCGCCGGACGAAGGTCCGCCACGCCGCTCGCTGGGACAGCCGTTCGCGCTCGGCGAGTCGCGGCTCCACGCGCTGCGCCGTCGCCGCGACGCCTGCTGCCTC
This sequence comes from Chloroflexota bacterium, assembly GCA_030856145.1. GTDB lineage: Bacteria > Chloroflexota > Limnocylindria > Limnocylindrales > CSP1-4 > CF-46. The sequence goes on from JALYPW010000068.1 coordinate 4,999, forward strand.
TCGCTCCGTCAGGCGCCCGGCTCCGATCGCCGCCATGAGAGCGACGCCCAGGGCCGTCGACTCGGAGGCTGCGGCGACCTCGACCGGACGGCCGAGGATGTCGGCCAGGCGCTCGACAAGGAGATGGCTCGCTGTCAGGCCGCCGTCGACCCGGAGCGGCGCGCCGAGGTCGGCCAGTCCGGGGTTCAGCGCCTCCACGACGTCCGCGGTCCGCTGGGCGATGGCATCGATGGCCGCTCGCGCCACGTTGGCCCGGCCCGCGACCGGGGACAGCCCGGCGATCACGCCACGGGCGTCGGGCTCCCACCACGGCGCGCCGACGCCGGCGAGGGCCGGCAGGATGCGGACCCCTGCGGCATCGTCGACCTCCGCCGCGAGGCGGTCCAGCTCCCGCGGATCATCGATGACACCGAGGCCGTCGTGGAGGAAGCCGAGAAGGGCGCCCGCGCTGAACACCCCTCCGTCGAAGGCATAGGTCGCCCGCCCTCCGGCATCCGTCCATGCGACGGTCACGAGGATCCCATCGGGGGCGCCGGGGACGGCGTCGCCGGCGTTCGCCAGCACGAACACGCCGGTCCCGAGCGTCGCCTTGATGAGCCCCTCCCGGAATCCACCCTGTCCCACGAGCGCCGCCTGCTGGTCACAGAGCATCGCCCGGAGCGGAAGGGCGCCGCCCCACGACGGGTGGGCCATCAAGCCGAGCTCGCCCACCGACGGAACCACCTTGGGGAGCGCGCCCAACGGCACGTCCCACCAGCGGGCCAGCTCCTCGCTCCAGGCAAGCGACTCCAGCCCGAAGAGCTGGGTCCGGGAGGCGGTCGACGGGTCGGTCTGGGACCGCGGCCCGAGGCGCGCGGTCAGCCATGCGTCGACGGTGCCGACGGCCAGTCGGTCGCTAGTCGAGGCGGCGGCGACCTGCGGGTTCTCCTCGAGCAGCCAGCGGATCTTGGATGCGGAGAAATACGCGTCGAGCGGCAACCCGGTGAGCTCGCGGATCGCGGGCCCGTGGCCGGCGCCCGCCACGCGGTCCACGAGGGGCTGGCTTCGCCGGCAGCTCCAGAGGACCGCCGGCCCGAGTGCCGCACCCGTCGCGTTGTCCCACGCAACGACGGTCTCGCCCTGGTTGGTAATCCCGAGGGCGGCGATGTGCCGGGGGCCGCCCACCGCGGCGAGGACCTCGCCGACGACGTCCACGACGGAGCTCAGGATGGCCTCCGGAGCCTGCTCCGACCAGCCAGGCCGCGGGTGGTCGGTCGTCAGGGTCCGGCTCGCGCTCGCGACCTCGGACCAGGTCCCGTCGTACACGATGGCGCGCGTCGAGCTCGTGCCCTGATCCACGGCCATCACCAGGTCAGCCGTCATCCGGGCCCTGCCGCGGGTCGGCCGGATCCGTCGGGGCCACCGCCCGACTCGTCGGCGCCGGCGCCCGATTCGTCCGGATCGCCGTTCCCGCCGGGACGGCTGAGCTCCCGTTGGAGATTGGCAACGAGGGTCGCGACCTGGCGGCGGAACGAATCGCGCAGGAGGGGGGCGCCGAACGAGGCGAGCCGGCCGGTCGTCGTGAGCTCGAGCCGGTAGCCGATCCGCGTACCACCCGGCACCTCGTCGAGCTTGATCGAGATGATTGCCCGAAACCCGCCGGCAAGGCCACGCGGCCGGCCGTCGAGCTCGAGCTGGAGACGATCCGGCGGGTGCATCTCGGAAAGTGTTGCGGTCACGTCGGCTCGGATGGTCAGGAACTGGAGCTTCGTCGCCAGGACGCCGCGGTACGTGTCGGGCCCGGCCGACACGAGCTGCTCGCAGCCCGGCAGCACGCGGGCGAGGAGGTTCGCGTCAGAGAACACCGGCCAGATCCGCGCCCGGTCGACCGTGACGATCACGGTTTCGTCGGCGAGAACGGTCATCGTCCCGCTCCGGAGCCCGGCGACGCCGGCGCGACGTGGATCACCCTCGCGGATCCGCGGTTGCGGCGGTTGCGGCCAGCCCGGAGCCTGCGAGGGCGGCCGCGACCACGCGCCCGACCGCCATGCCCGCTTCGAGCGACCGGTCATGATCGACACGCGGATCGACGCACGTGCCGGCCGCCCACAGGCCAGGCAGCGGCAGCGCTCCCGACGCGTCGGCCGGCATCGCCACGCCCGGCCGGTCGTCCCCGATCCCGAGACCGCGGAGCAGGAAGGAGGCGGGGCGGACGGCGTCCGCCAGGACCAGGGTGTCGGCAGCGACCCACGAGCCACCGAACGCGACTGCCTCGAGCCGGCGCTCGCCGCGAACTCCCCGCACGAGCGCCTCGGCGGCCGCGGGCTCGTTGCCAGGCTCGGCGCCGACGACCACCTCGATCCCGGCCCGGGCGAGCCGGGCCGCGACCGACCGCGCGATCCGGCCACCGCCGCTCACGATGGCTCGCCGACCCGGTCGCCAGCCGCGATCGAGTGCATCGGCCGCGAAGTCTGCCGTCATGATCCCGCTCGGTCGGGGGCCGTCGATCGAGCGGTGCTCCCTGGGCTCGAGATAGCTGCCCGTCGCGAGGACCACGCCGCGGGCCTCGACCGAATGGCTCGCCGAGGCCGCAACGACGTCGGCTACCCACCCATCCGGCGACTCGCCCAAGCCGACCGCCGTCGCCTCGTTCCACCAGCGCACCTTGCCGGTCGCCACCAGCTCGGCCACCCGGCGGACGGCCGCGCGCTCGAGCTCGCTCCACCACGCTCCGGCGACGACCGCGAGCGCCCCGCCGGGGCGACTGCCGCGATCGACGACGAGAACCTCCAGGCCGCACTCGGCGAGGGCAACCGACGCGCCGATCCCCGCCAGCCCGCCACCGACGACCACGACCGACGGCCGGCCTGGGTCGCCCGACGACATCGGGCCAACCGGCTCCAGCCCGACGCCGGCATCGTCGGCCCGCTCCTCCTCGCCGATCGCGGCAACGAGCCATGAGCCGGCGAGGTGCTTCTCGACCTCCGTGGGCGAAACGCCACGGGCACGCGCAACCAGCTCAACGGCGACAGCCAGGCAGCGGTTGCCCTGGCAGTCACCGAACCCCACGCCGCAGCGCCGCTTGAGCCCGTCGGTCGTGACCGCGGCTGCCGGTCCGGTGAGGGCCGCCGCGACCTCCGCGCCACCGACCGAGCGGCACACGCAGACCACCGGGCCGGCGTCGGCGCCGAGTTCAGGCCCGACGAGGGGATCGAGGCGAGCCGCCGGCCGCGCCGTCCAGCCACGTGCGGCGCTCGCCAGCTCGACCGCCGCCTCGGCGATGGCCGGCGACGCGCTGATCCCGGTCGAGCGGATGCCGGCGACGATGGTCAGGCGATCGCCCGCGGTGGACGAGCGGATGATGTAGTCGCCCGTGCTCGAGACCGCGCGCACGCCGGCAAAGCTCCGGATCGGCTCCATGCCGTCCACGTCCGGGACGAGCTCGCGGCACGCCGCCAGGATTCGCTGCCGGCCGGCCTCGGTCGTCGATCGATCAGCCTTGTCGTCAGCGTCCTCCGCCGTCGGACCGAGGAGGACCCCGCCGAAGACGATCGGGGTGACGAGCATCCCCTTGCCGAGCGGACCCGGGATCGGCAGGACGATCCGGTCGACCCCGAACGTCCGCTCGCTGACGAGGAACTGGCCCTTGCGCGGCGTGACGGTGAAGCTGGTGTCGCCGGCCAGGGCGGCGACCTCGTCGGCCCGGACGCCGGCACAGTCGAACACCTGGCCGGCTCGGATCGACCGGCCGTCCACGAGGCCGATCTCGACGGAGTCGGAGGCCACGGCGATCCGCGCGACGCGCGCGTGGGTCAGCACCCGGCCGCCCATCGCGATGGCGGCCTCGGCGTACGCCCGCGTCAGCCAGAACGGGTCGACGATCCCCTCGCCGGGGACGTGGAGCGCCGCCGTGGCGGCCGGATCGAGGTACCCAGCGTTCCGGCGGATCCATGCCGCATCGACGACCTCGGTCTCGACGCCGTGCTCCGCCGCAACGTCCTGGATCGTCCCGAGGCGTGCCGCGTCGTCGGCGGTCCGGGCGACCATCAGGGCGCCGCAGGTGAGCGCAGGAACACCGAGGGCCTCGAGGAGCTCGGGCCACCGCACGGCTGAGCGACGGAGCAGTCGTGCCTCGAGTGTCCCGGGCTTCGCGTCGAAGCCACTGTGGATGATCGCGCTGTTCGCCTTGCTGGCACCCTCGCCGATGTCCGGCTCGGACTCGACGAGGATCGCCTCGATCCCGCGCGTCGAAAGCTCGAGGAGGACTCCGCACCCGACCACGCCGCCGCCGATGACGACGGCCTCGGCCGTGTCGACGGTCATGCCGCTCCATCCGCGATCCACAGCACGACCGTAAGTGGTAAGACGTATGATGTCAAGGTGAACACCGGTCGCCTGGCGCCGCTCGCGTTCAGCACGCTCGCCTGCCCGGAGTGGGACGCCCTGGAAGCCGTCGCGAAGGGCGCCGCGTACGGGTACGACGCGATTGAATGGCGCGGTGGGCCCGACGGTACGATCCGGACGACCTGGGCTGACAGCCGGCGGCGGGACCTCCGCCAAGCGATCCGGCAGGCCGGCCTGTCGTCGATCGCGGTTACCGCCTACACGAACCTCATCAGCGGCGACCCGGCCGAGCACGCCCGATCGATCGCCGCAATCGTCCAGCACGTCCAACTCGCGAGCGATCTCGATGCGCCCGCCGTCCGGGTCTTTCTTGGTATCGCGGACGACGGCGCGCCGGAGCATGAACTCCGGCTACGGGCGGTCGCCGGCCTCGAGGAGGCCCTCCGGCGCACGAGCGGCGTGAGTGTCGCGCTCGCGATCGAGCCCCACGACGATCACGTTCGCGCCGAGCAAGTCCGGCCGGTGCTGGACGCCGTCGCCGATCCGCGCCTGGGCGTCGTCTGGGATATCGCCAACGCCTGGTCGGCCGGCGAGCGGCCCGGAGCGGGGCTGGCGGCATACGACGGCCGGATCGTCTGGGTCCAGGTCAAGGACGGGACCGGGCGCGGTCCAGACTGGCGGCTGTGCGAGCTCGGCGCGGGCGAGGTCCCGCTCGGGGCGGCGCTCGCGGACCTCGTCGCTACCATCACGGCCCGGGGCGACCCGATACCGCCGATCAGCCTGGAATGGGAGCGCGCCTGGCACCCCGAACTCGCGCCGGCGGACGTCGTTCTGCCGGCCGCACGTCGCTGGCTCACCGACCGCCTCGCCGGGGTCGGGAGCCCGGCGTGAGGTTCGGGATCATTCCGTCGGAGGGCGGCCAGCGCTTTGCCGACGCGCTTGCGGAGGCCGAGCTGGCAGAGGAGCTCGGATTCGATTCCGTCTGGCTCGAGGAGCATCACGGCGTCAGGGATCACTATTGGCCGTCGCCCCTCCTGGTCCTCGCCGCGATGGCCGCCCGGACCAGCCGGGTCATGCTCGGGACGGACGTCGTCGTCCTGCCGTTCTACGCGCCGGTCCGGCTGGCCGAGGACGCCGCCGTCCTGCAGGGGATCTCCGGCGGTCGGTTCATCCTCGGCGTGGCAAGCGGCTACCGGCCTGACGAGTTCGCGCTGCATGACGCGTCGCTGACCGGGCGCGGCGGGCGGCTCCAGGAGGCCCTCGGCCTGATCCGCGCGCTGTGGGCCGGCGAGGACGTCGACCATCGCGGTCCGGCCTACCGCGCCGTCGGCCGGATCGAACCACTTCCGGTCCCTCCGCCGCCCATCTGGCTCGGCGGCTGGGGTCCCTTGGCACTCCAGCGGGCCGCGACCCTCGCCGACGCCTGGGTCCCGGGGCCCACCGCCGACCTGGCCCGGCTCGTCACGCTTCGGCGCGACTATGACGCGGCACTTGTCGCCGCGGGCCGCGATCCCGGCGTCGTCCGCCGGCCCCTGACCCGCGAGGTCGTGATTGCGCCGACCGATCGAGCCGCCTGGGAGATCGCCGAGCGGCACCTGCTCGTGAACTATCGCGACGAGTACGGCGGGGGCTGGTCGCATCCGCTCGTTGGTGCGGCAGACGCAACGCCCACGGATCGGCTGGATGCCCTGGCCGCCGGACGATTCATCGTCGGCAGCCCGGCGACCTGCGTCTCGATCATCCGCGAGATCATCGACGCCTTCGCGCCCGACGAGCTGATCTGCCGGTTGTTCTTCCCCGGGCTGCCGCACGAGACCCTCGTGTCGGAGCTGCGCCTGCTCGCGTCGGATGTGCTGCCGGCGTTTCGCTGAGATGGCGAACCACGACGGAAGGGCACCGTATACCGGCTGGACACGCGGCGACTGGGTGCGCCTCCTGGGACGCCTCACCGACGGGTTCGTCCGAGCGATCCCCGCCGGCGGCTCCCCGGCCGCTGCCCGCCTGCCCGGCGCCGCCGGGCCCGACCGCGTTCCCTGGATCGAAGGGTTCGCCCGGATGTCAGTTGCATGGGCGGCCTGGCTCCACGAGCCGTCGAACCCGTCGCACGTCTCGTGGGCGGGCCGCCGGCACGATGTCGCGGCTCTGCTCGCGCACGGTCTCGCCCACGCAACCGATCCGGCTCATCCGGCGTGGTGGGGGCCGATCGGCGATCGCGACCAGCGGATCGTGGAGGCCGCCGAGGTCGCGACGGCGCTCCTCCTTGGCGGGCCCCCGCTGCGGGAGGCCATCGATCGGGTCGACGCGGGCGCGTCCGAGCGGATCCTCGACTGGCTCGCGCTGGTCGACGGCCGCGACGTGTGGCCCGACAACTGGGTGCTGTTTCCGATGATGTCCGCGCTCGTCCGGCGCCGGGCGGGCCGGCCGGTCGCGGACGCGGCGATCGACGATGCCGTCGACTGGATGTCCGGCCATCATGCCGGCGATGGCTGGTACCGCGACGGGCCCGGACACGCGCTCGATCTCTACACCGGCTGGGCGATCCACTGGCACCTGCTGTGGTGGGCCACGTCGCCCGATGGGGAGCGCCGACCGGCCCGTCGCGCGACCATCGTCCGGCGTGCCCGCGCCTGGCTGGCCGGCAGCGCACCCATGATCGCCGCAGACGGGACATACCCGCGCTTCGGACGATCGCTCGGGTACCGGTTCGCCATCGCGGCGCCGTTCGTCCAGGGCGCCCTTCTCGAGATCGACCCGCTCGCCCCCGGCGTCGCCCGACGGCTCGCCAGCGGAGTCGTGGCCGGAGCGCTGGACCAGGGTGCGATCGACCCGGCGACCGACTGGTTCCGGGTCGGCGTCGGTGGCGAGCGGCCGGCGGTCGTCGAGCCGTACGTCACGCCTGGCGCGGCGGCGTGGGCGGCGCACGCCTTCGTCGCACTGGCGATGCCCGCATCCCACGCCTTCTGGAGCGCCACGGAGGGTCCCCTCCCCGACGACGGCGCCAGGGCCGGCACGATCGCGGCCGGACGGGCCGGGTTGATCCTGTCGTGGGCCGGTCGCGCCGGCGGGACGCGCCTCCACAACGCCCGGTCCGGCCACCCGGCCGATGTTGCGGATCACGATTACGCAGCGACGTACGGGAAGCTGGCCTACCGATCCGGGTTCCCGTGCGACGTCCCCGCTTCTCCCGGCGCATCCGCCGGCGACGACGACGCGGTCGTCGCGATCGACGGCGGCGAGCGTCGTGGCGCCGCCGGCAGCCACGGGCAGCTCGCCCATCGCAACCACACGGACCGCGGCTCGGCCGGGCCGGGCTGGATCCTGGCCCGCTATCGCCTGCCGACCGCTCCCCGTCCCACGCCGATCGCGACAGCGGTCCTCGTCCTCGACGCCGGCGAGGTCCGGGTCAGCGCCGTCCGGCCGCGAAGCGACACGCCCGTCCGTCTTCGCGAGGGCGGCGCGGCGCTGGGATACGGGCAGGGGATCGACATCCGCTCCGGCGGCGACGCCGCGCGCGGGACGCTCATCCTCGGCGACGGCCGGCGCGTGGTCGCGCTTCGGGCGCTCGCAGGCTACGACCGCGTGAGCCGGACGGAGGACGCGGCTGGCCCCGCAAACCTGGTCCACGCTCGCTCGACGCACGCATCCGCGGAAGAGCTCGTTGCGTCGACGCGGCGCCGGATCGTGGCGACGGCCCACGTCGCGGGCCCGTCCGCGGAGGCGTCGGCCGATGGCGCGCTGCGGTTCCTCGAATCGATCGAGCTCAGCGCGGTCGGCGACGAGACGATGGAGGTGCGCGCGCCGGGCCTCGTCGCCGCGCTCTCGCTTGCGGCGCGGCCGCCGACCAGCCTGCGCATCGCGGGTACGACCGCGCGCGGCCCGGCTCTCCGCATCGTCCGGGCCTCGCCCGACGGCTCCGCGTTCGGCGGAGAGCGGATCTGGTCCGTCGACGGCGTGTTCGCCCTGGAGCGACCCGGCATGGCCGCGGTGCTGCGTGCCGACGGCAGCGTCGAGGCGACCGTCGAGACCGGGGTCCGCCTGGACGCGGGTTGGGCCGGCGGTGGGCTCGTCCGTCTGTCCGTGCGGCGCGGCGCGGGCCCGTTCGTGCCGATCGCCACGCTCACGGAGGCCGGCGTCGCTCCCGGCTGGCTCGTTCGGCGACTGGCGCGCTCGGGCGGCACGCGCCTCGTGACGATCCGCTTCGACGTCGCCGGCTGAGACGCATGGACGCACGGCGCCGACATCCGCTGGCCGATCTGGTGACGGTGATGTGGCACTACGTCCGCGATCCCGACGCGGAGCCGCGCGTCGGTGCCGGGGCTGTCGATCCCGTGACATTCGAGGATCAGCTCGACCTGGTCGGGCGCTCCCGGACAGTCGTCGGCTGGCCGGCGGTGGCCGCGGCGCTCGGTGGTGGCCGGGGCCTGCCGTCTGACGCGGTCCTGCTCACCTTCGACGACGGCCTCGTGGACCACCACCGAACCGTGCTGGAGCGTCTCGCCCGGCGTCGTTGGCCCGGCGTCTTCTTCGTGACGGCTCGCCGGCCCGGCGACCGCCTGTCGGTCGGGCATGGGATCCACGCCCTGCTCGCGAGTTTCACGGCGGCCGAGCTCCACGACGCGATCCTCGAGCGCCTCGGCCTGCCGGACCGTACCCGGCTCATCGACGCGGAGCGACGGGAGCGGGCGTCCGGAGTCGAGGCCATCGACGTCCTGAAGCGCGCCCTCCAGCGAGATCTGGCGGACGCCGCCGGCCCGATCCTGTCGGCCCTCATCGATGAACGCTGGGGGTCCGAAGCCGACCTGGCCGATGCGATTCACCTGTCGACCGATCAGGTGGCCGACCTCCGCGACGCCAGCATGACGATCGGCGGTCACGGCCGACGCCACCTCTGGCTCGACTGGGAGCCGGCCGACCGGGTTCGGGCCGAGGTCGCGGACTCTGCGGCATTCCTGGCCGACGAGCCGCAGCCATGGTCGTTCGCCTATCCCTACGGCGCCGGACACCCGGTCGCGAGGGCCGCGCTTGCGGAGGCCGGATTTTCGGCCGCGTTCCACGCCCGAACGATGGTGTCCACCGGACCGTTCGACCTTGGCCGGTTCGACGCTGAGGACACTGGGCTCGTGACCGCGCTCGGTGGCTTCGGCCGATGAGCACGCTCAACGGCGGGCTCGTCGGCCTGGGGGTCGTCGGCTGCGGAGGCGCTGCCCTCGACGTCGTCCGGGCGGTTGCCGGGTCATCCAGCGTCCGAATCGTGGCCGTCCACGACCGCGACCCGGCCCGCGCGGAGGACCTCGCGCGCCGTTCGGGTGCCCGGATCCGGCCCGAGCTCGACAGCCTGCTCTCGGACCCGGCGGTCGACGCCGTCTACGTCGCCCTCCCACATGACCGCCTCACGCCGACCTCGGTCGCCGCGCTGGGCCATGGCCGGCACGTCCTCGCCGAGAAGCCGCTCGCCGTCGACCGGCACGGGATCGCATCCGTGCGTGCCGCCGCCGCCGCGGCCGGCCGGTCGGTCGGCGTCCTGTTCGAGCTGCGCTTCGTGGCCACGGTCCCCGCAGCGACCGATCTGGTTCGATCCGGCGCGCTCGGCGCGATCCGCCAGGTCCGGATCCGGACCCTCATCGACAAGCCGCAGGCGTACTGGTCGTCCGGCCCGACCGGCCGGGTCACCGATCCATGGCGAGCGTCTCGGGCGCGGGCCGGTGGGGGTGTCGTCCTGATGAACGCGGTCCACCAGCTCGATCTGGTCCGGTCGATCATCGGCCAGGAGGTCGTCCGGGTCGCAGCCGAGACCGAGCCGGGCATCGCGGGGGTCGAGGTCGAGGACGTCGCGGCCGCCACGCTCCGCTTCGCGGACGGGGCCATCGGGTCGCTGGTGGCGTCCGCCCACGCGCCGGGTGCGAACGCCGGCGAAACGATCGAGATCGACGGCACGGACGGCGCGCTCCGGCTCGGCGATCCGTACGCGGACTCGCCCCGGCTCGAGCTCTATCTGCACGATCCGCACCTGGACCATCCCGGGGGCCGCTGGATCGACATCAAGCCGGCGGCGGTCGACCCGTGGGCCGCGGCGGTGGGCAGCTTCGCCGACTCGCTCCGGTCCGGCCGGCCGCCGATCCCGGGGCTCGACGACGCCGAGGCCGCGCTCGCGACGGTGCTGGCCCTGTACGAGTCCGCCGCCCACCGGACGGTCGTCGCCGTTCGGCGCTCCTTCGACGTACCCGACAGGGACGGCCAGCAGGCCCGACTCCCATGACCCGATCAGATGGAGGCTCGACGATGCTGGACCTGGCAGGGATCATCCCCGCGATCGTGACGCCGATGACCGCGGACGGCGAGATCGACGAGGACGCCGTCGGCGGCTACGTCGAGTGGCTCGTGGCCCAGGGACCGATCGCGCTCGCTGTCAACGTCGACACAGGCGAGGGGCCGCACCTCTCGCGCGACGAGCGGGGCCGGATGCTTACGCTCGTCCGCGAGGCAGTCGCAGGCCGCTGCCGGATCGTCGCCGGCGTCGGCGGGCCGTCGACGCGCGACGGCGTCAGCAACGCCCGCCAGGCCGCGGACGCCGGCGCCGATGCCCTGCTCGTGTTCCCGATCGGGGCGTTCCTGGCGCAGCCGCTCCGGCTCGACGTGGCGCTCGGCTACCACGAGGCGATCGCCGCCGCCAGCGGCCTGCCGCTCATCCTCTTCCAGCTCCAGCCGGCGCTCGGCGGCGCGATCTATCCGACCGATGTCATCGACCGCCTCCTCGCCATCCCGTCGGTCGTCGCGATCAAGGAAGCGAGCTTTGATCCGATCCGCTTCACCGAGATGCGCGCCCGGGTCGCCGCTGCTGACCACCCGGTCACGCTCCTGACCGGCAACGACAACTTCATCGCCGAAAGCTTCCTGCTCGGCGCGAAGGGTGCCCTGCTCGGATTCGCGACCCTCGGGACGCGCGAGCACGTTCAGCTG
>JALYPW010000073.1 GCA_030856145.1 Chloroflexota bacterium
AATCTGGCTCCACCGCGCCGTCGGCCAGCGCGATCGAGGCCGCGCGAGCGGCCTCACGACCATCGGCCCGCGGCTGGACCATGTGATGGCCGTCCGACGTCGCGCCGTAACCAAGGATCTCGGCGTAGGGAATGGCGCCGCGACGGGCCGCCGACTCCGCATCCTCCAGGACGAGCAGGGCCGCGCCCTCGCCCATGACGAAGCCATCGCGCCCGATATCGAAGGGGCGAGCGGCGTGTCCGGCGTCCTCGTTGTGACCCGTCGACAGCGCCCGGATGATGTCGAAGGCGCCGAACGCCAGCGGGGACAGCGGGATCTCGCAGCCACCGGCGATGGCGGCGTCCACGCGGCCCTCGCGCAGGTCCCCGAGCGCCTCGCCGAGCGCCACCGCGCCCGAGGCGCACGAGTTGGCCGTGGACAGGATCGGACCGCGGACATCGAGCGCGATGCCAAGGTTGGCCGGTGCCGCGCCGCCGAAGACCGCCAGGGCCAGGTTGGGCGCCACCTGGCGGATGCCTCTTTCCAGATAACGCGTGTGCTGTTCCTCGGCGTAGGCGATGCCCCCGAGCGCGGAGCCGAGGTAGATCCCGATCCGCTCGGGGCTGGCGGCGCCAAGTGTGCCAGGCGTCAGCCGCGCATCCTCGAGCGCCAGACGACCGGCGACGAGTGCGAACTGGCTGAATCGATCGAGCTGGCGAGCGGTCTTGGGTGGCATCCAGGCGAGCGGATCGAAGTCGTCCACCTGGGCGGCGACCTGGCTTCGAAATGACGATGGGTCGAACCGATCGATCCGCCTGACGGGTGAGCGGCCGTCCCGCAGGCCCGCCCGGAACGCCTCGACGCCGGTCCCGATCGCGGTGACCACGCCGATGCCGGTGATCCAGACGCGCCGCCGTGCGGTCATGCCGGTGGGCCCGCCGGTGTCGCCAGGGCCTCGGCCAGCGCCTTGAACGTCGCCAGGGTCCGGCCGGCGATCGGGCGCGTGAAGAATCGATCGACGAAGGCCGCAAATCCCGGTAGCCGCGGCCGGAAGTCGTGCTCGATCGTCACGCGACAGCCCGATCCGTCGACGGTCGGCTCGATCCGCCAGGTCACGTCCATCCCCTTCGTCGCCCCCGCGACGTGCTGGAATCGAAGTTGCCGCATCTCGGGTTCATTCCACGTCCTCGACCGCCACGTCACCGGGAGCCCCAGGCCGACGATCCGGACCAGCGGGCGATGAGCCACGAAGTCCGCGACGACGCGCCCGTCGCCGGTTCGCTGAACCACGACCGAACGAGCGTAGTGGGGGAGCAGCGCCGACCAGCGCTCGATGTCGTGGGCCAGGGCGAACACAAGGTCGGCCGGGGCGGCGACATCGATCCCGATCTCGCTATGCATCGCGATCGTCCGCCCGAAGCCACGCGAGCGCATGCCGGGCGAGCTCGCCCAGTCGAAGCGCGTCGGTCGCCGCAGGATCGAACCATCGACACGTGTCGGTCGAGCCGTCCGGCTCGTCGCGCAACGTGCCGCCGGTGATCCGCACCCGGTAGACGATCCGGATGGCGTGCATCCGACCGGCGCCGTGCGTGTCGTGAAAGAGGCGATCGTCGACATCGAGCAGGCGCTCGACCTGCCCGCGATAGCCCGTTTCTTCGGCAAGTTCGCGCACGACCGCGGCCGATGGCGCCTCGCCGAAGTCGAGCCCGCCGCCAGGGAGCGTCCACAGGTCGCCCGCTCCGACGGACGCTGCGATGTGGCAGAGCAGGACGCGGCCGGTTCCGTCGCGGCACAGCGCATAGGCGGCCACCCGGGTGCGATCGAGGGCGATATCGGCTTCGGGAGGGGTGTTGGTCCCCCCTGGATGGCGCGCCGTCATGGCGCGAGCAGGCGCGCGAGGAATCGCGGGTCCAGGACACGTTCCGCCGGCACCAGATCGCCCATCACGAGGCCCATGGTCGCACGGGCAGCGGGCCGGTCGGCGAGCCGTCGCGCGGCGTAGTCGAACAGGGCGGGACGGCCCAGGAAGACCTGGACAAGCCACGAGACGGCGTCCTTGGTGGCGAACCGCCGGCGCATGGCGCGTTCGTACGCTGCGGCAGCCCGGACCCTGTGTCTCGGGTCATCCAGGGCGACACGGATGGCAGACGCCGCGAGTTCGGATGATACGAGCGCACGGTGCAGGCCCTCGCCGGTGAACGGATCGAGAAAGCCTACGGCGTCGCCGACGAGGAACCAGCCTGGGCCGGCGCGGCGAGTGACGCGGCCGCCGATCGGGGCGGCACCGGCCACGTGATCGCATCGCTCGGCGGTGGACCAGGTCGACCGGTCGTCGGGGGCGGCCGGGACCGCCGCGAGGACCGCGCTCGTCGTGGCGATGGCGCCGTTGCGGGCCAGGCGGCCGTGCCATTTCGCCCCGAGGACGATCCCGATG
>JALYPW010000078.1 GCA_030856145.1 Chloroflexota bacterium
GGTGACGTGAACCGCCAGTGGGAGCGGATCAAGGCGGACGAGCGGGCCGGGGTCGCCGCCGGAGCGGGTGCCAGGGCCGGGCCCGAAGTGGAGGCCGGCGCCGACGCTCTCGCCGTCAAATCGCCCAAGGGCGCCCTCGACGGGGTCAGCCGGATCCTGCCGGCGCTTGCGGCCAGCCAGGAGATGCAGGAGCGCGCCGCCAACATCGGCTACGAGTGGCCGGCCATCGACGGCGTCCTCGACAAGGTCACCGAGGAGCTAGAGGAGCTCCGGGCGGCGGCGACGCCCGCCGAGCAGGCCGAGGAGTACGGCGACCTGCTGTTCGTCCTCGTCAACGTCGGCCGCTGGCAGGGGATCGAGGCCGAGGCCGCCCTGCGCGCCGCCAACGACAAGTTCCGGCGTCGCTTCGCCAGCGTCGAGCGTCAGGCTGCCGTGCGCGGCGTCCAGCTGCGCGACCTCGACTTCGCCGGGCTCGATGATCTCTGGAACACCGCCAAGGCCGAGGAACGAGCCAACCCGCAGACCGGCGAGCCGGCGCTCGTCCCCGAGAAGGAGACCGCCCGATGATCGGCAACCACCCCCAGGTCCGGGCCGACGGCCGGGTCGCCAGCCAGCTCCGCGCCGTCCGCTTCGAGCTCGGCGTCCAGAAGTGGGCCGAGGGCTCGTGCATCGTCCACTTCGGCGACACCCGGGTCCTGTGCGCGGCCACGATCGCCGACCGCGTCCCGCCCCACCTCCGCGGCAAGGGCACCGGCTGGGTGACCGCCGAGTACTCGATGCTCCCGCGGGCGACTGCCGAACGGACCGACCGCGAGTCGGTCAAGGGCAAGCTCGGCGGTCGGACCCACGAGATCCAGCGCCTGATCGGGCGGTCGCTCCGCGACGCGGTGGACCTGACCCGGATCGGCGAGCGGACGATCTCGATCGACTGCGACGTGCTCCAGGCCGATGGCGGGACCCGCACGGCATCGATCACCGGCGGCTACGTCGCCCTGGCGGCGGCGATGATCTCGCACGGGATGGACCGCCACCTCGTGACGAAGGTCGCGGCGATCAGCGTCGGGCTCGTCGGCGGCGAGGCGCTCCTCGATCTCGACTACAGCGAGGATTCGCGGGCCGACGTCGACTTCAACGTGGTCGGGACCGACGCGGGCGCGTTCGTCGAGGTCCAGGGCACGGCCGAGGGCAAGCCGTTCGACCGGGCGGCGATGGATGGGCTGATGGATCTCGCCACGTCCGGGCTCGAGCAGCTGTTCGGCGCCCAGACGGAGATCCTGGCCACCGTCCGGCGGTGACCCGGCCGCGGCTGCTCATCGCCACCCACTCTGCCCACAAGCTGGCCGAGCTGCGGGAGCTCCTCCGCCTCGAGCGCGGCGAGCTGGTCAGCCTGGACGAGCTCGGGATCGCCGACGACCCCGACGAGACCGGCCGAACGTTCGCGACCAACGCCCGGATCAAGGCGCGATTCGGGGCGCGGCGGACCGGCCTGCCGACGCTCGCTGACGACTCCGGGCTTGAGGTGGACGCGCTCGATGGCGGCCCCGGCGTCCGGACGCGCCGTTATGCGGGCCCGGCCGCGACCGACCGGGACAACAACGCGAAGCTCCTCGCGGCCCTCGACGGCCTGCCGCCCGAGCGGCGCACGGCGCGCTACGTCTGCGTCCTTGCCCTCGCCCTCCCGCGACCCGATGCGGACGCCCGGGTCGAGGTCCCGACCCGCCTCGTCCAGGGCACGACCCGGGGCCGGATCGCGCGCGCGCCGAAGGGCACCGGCGGCTTCGGCTACGACCCGATCTTCGAGCCTGCCGGTGAGCCGCCCGGAGGCCGAACGTTCGGGGAGTGGGCGGCGGCCGAGAAGCACGCGGTCTCGCATCGCGGCCGGGCGGCTCGGCGGATGACGCCGATCCTGCGCGAGCTCGGGTTCTGACGATGGCCGTCCCTCAGCCCACGGCGCTCCCCGGGATCCGCTCGATCTGCGTGTTCTGCGGGGCCAGCCCCGGAACGGATCCCCGGCACATGGCGGCCGCGTCCGCCACCGGCACGGCGCTCGCCAGTCGCGGCATCCGCCTCGTCTACGGCGGCGGCAGGCTCGGGCTGATGGGCGCGGTCGCCAGC
>JALYPW010000083.1 GCA_030856145.1 Chloroflexota bacterium
CGTCGACGGCGGCTTCAGCGTGATGGGCGTCCCGAGCGGCGACTGACGGGCGACGAACGGCCCGGGCCGCCGCGCGCCGCGACGTGCCCTGATGCCGGCCGGGGATCAAGGCCGCACGAACGAGGACGACCGAATCGCCCATTCGGCATGATTCGGTCGCCTGGGAGATTCGACGACGCTCATTGGTCGCGATCTGATCCATGGGACGCATCAACCGATCGCGCCGGCGGAGGGCCACGAGCGCCCGCGCCAGACGAGGACTCTAGGTCGCCCGGGTGAAGTCCTTGGCCATCGCGGCGTGGTAGACCTTCGGGCGCTCGGCGATGAGGTCGCTGTCGTCGTCGCCACCGGCGGCGGCGTCGAGGTCGATCCAGGCAGCATGGGCGCGGTTGACGAGGATCGTCTCGAACCGCTCGGAGGTCGGCCGGTCGGCCTTGTCATAGGTGATCGTCGCGTCGGTCAACGGGACGAGGATGTCGCGACCGGCGAGGACGACGGCCGGATTGGTCGAACCAAGGCGATCGACCGCCCCGACCGGGACGTGGAGCGAACCCGAGACGACGAAGCGGGTCAGCCCGATCCGGGCGCGATGGACCTCGGTCTTGCGTCGGCGGCTGTCGATCCCGCGCCGGCCGGCGACAAGGACGGCCACGATCGATCCGACGGCGAGGGTGACGTCGGCCGTCTGGGCCGGGGTCGACGCCCCGAGATCCTCGACCTCGGCCGCGCGGACGATCACCCGCGGAACCGAGTTGAGCATGTCGCTCACGCGGTCGTCGGCGAGCGGAATCATGCCGCGGATGCGGCGATCGGCGGTGAAGACGATCAACTCGACTGGCATCGTGGACGGATGATTGCCGACGGCCGATCGACGGGAAACGACCCGTTGGTCCTAGTCCGCTGCCCGGATCTCGTAACGGGCGAGGCGCATCGAGGCGAGAACCGTCACGGCCACGATCGCGACCGCGGCCAGCCCGAACCCGGTCGCCCCCACGACCGACTCCAGCGTGTTCGGCGGGGCGAGGACGGACACGATCCCGCGCAGGTACTCGCGGACGCTGACGATCTGGGTCCCGGGTAGCGCACCCGACAGCAATCCCTCCCAGAGGAGTGAATACCCGAGCCCGATGACCAGACCACGGCTCGTCGCGGCGCTGAGGGCCACGAAGATCGCGCTGTACACGAATGATCCGATCAGGACCGCCAACGCGAACGCGAACGTGATCGCGAGTTCGTCGGGGGCCGTGCCGCCGATCAGGACCCCGGCCAGGATCGTCGAGGGGAACAGCAGCACCGCCGTCAGGCCGCCGGCGACCGCCAGCTTCGGAAGGACGATCGACCAGCGCGGGATCGGCTTGGTCAGGACGTGGACAGCGGTCCCGTCGTCGAGCTCGCTGCCGAGCGCGGCCGTCCCGAAGACGAGGGCAACGAGCGGCAGGACACTCGTGATCAGGAGCCCCTCGAGCGACGGGACGAGGGCCCGCGGTCGCGGGCCGTTGCCCACCTGGACGAGCAGTCCGAGCAGGACCGGCGCCCCGGCAAGGAGGAGCATCAGGATCGTCCGCCGCCGGCCGAGCAGCGAGCGGGCCGTGACCGAGGCGATCGTGAGCATGACGTCCAGCACGTTCATCGCCGGCTCACGAGGTACTCGAAGACGCTCTCGAGCGAGTCATCCGTCGGAGCGACCTCGAACAGGCGGACATCGGCGTCGCGAGCCACCCGGGCGACGATCCGGGTGAAGCCCGAGAACTCCGAGACGCGCACGGTGAGCCGGTCGTCGCGGAGCTCGGCGCCGAAGACCGCGGGCTCCGCGAGGAACGCCGCGGCAAGTCTCCGATCGTCCGACGAGCGGACACGGAATGTGTGCGGACGATCGGTCATGAGCCGCCGGATCTCGCGGTAGTCGCCGGCCGCCGCGAGCCGCCCGGCGTGGATCACGAGGATGCCGTCGGCCAGGCGCTCGACTTCCTCGAGGATGTGCGAGCTGAACAGGATTGTCCGGCCGGCCGCCGCCATCGAGCGAAGCAGGTCCATCATGTGCAGCCGCTGGCGCGGATCCATCCCGTTGAACGGCTCGTCGAGGAGCAGGATCGGCGGCTCGTGGACGAGGGCTGCGGCGATCTTGACCCGCTGGCGCATGCCCTTCGAGTACGTCCCGACCGGCCGATCCGCGGCGGCCGCGAGATCGACCAGCCCGATCGCCCGCTCCGTCGCCGCGGTCGGCTCGGCCAGTCCCTGGAGCCGGGCTGCGAGGTCGACGAACTGGCGCCCGGTGAGGAATGCGTGGACCGCCTCGCGCTCGGGCACGAGCCCGATTTGCCGGTAGATCGACGGCTCGCGCCAGGCCGGTCGACCGGCGATCAGGACCCGGCCCGACGACGGGCGGAGCAGCCCGGCGAGCAGGTGGAGCAGCGTCGACTTGCCCGCCCCGTTCGGGCCGAGCAGGCCGGTGATCCCGGCCCCGAGGCTGAAGCTCACATCGTTGATCGCGACAACGTTGCCGTACCAGCGCGAGACACGGTCGAGGACGATCGGCTGGGTCAGGTCCACCACGGCCGGATCGACCGCCGCCGAGGCGACCGCCGCCGGGTCGTTCGCGGGTGCCGCCGTCACGTCGCGATCCGGGCGAAGCGGCGCACGATCAGGACGACGAACACCACGATCATTGCGATCGCGCTCGCGAGGAACGTCCACTGCGGGAACTCGAAGAAGAAGAAGCCGGCGTCCAGGTCGAGGTCGAAGAACAGCGCATTCGTGCCGTCGATGACGCTGCTCGGGCTCAGGAGGACGAGCAGATTGCCGATCGTGCCCGAGCCGAGCTCGATCACGATGCTTGACACGATCCCCGGCAGCACGAACAGGGCGATGATCCCGGCCGTTGCGTAGGCCCGCCGCGGCGTGAACGCCGAGACCGCCATCGACATGCCCCCGAGCAGGCCCGCGATCGTCAGCGCCTGGGCCAGGACGGGCGGGACGTTCGACAGGTTGGCGGTGAAGCCCGCCGCGACATCGGACGAGAGCAGCACCCGGCCAAGGAACAGAATCGTCATCGGCAGAAGCAGGAGCACGAGGATGGCAAGGCAGAAGCCGCCCAGCCGGGCCAGCGCGTAGTCCGAGCGACGCATGGCCCGGGCGAAGTACAGGGGAAGGACGCC
>JALYPW010000093.1 GCA_030856145.1 Chloroflexota bacterium
ACCCGGAGGCGCTCGAGATCCGGACCTTCGCCCCCGACGCCATCCCCTGGCCAGGGATCGCGTTCAAGACGAGCTACTGGGCCATCCGCGACTGGCTCCATCGACGCCGCCCCGACATCCACCCCGCCGATCGCCACTGGGACGAATAGGGGCGTTCGTGCGGCGCCTCGTGCCGGCGCCTCGTGCCGGCGCCGCGTGCCGCGTGCCGCTCGCCGCGCCGTCCGCCCGCCGTGCACCGGACGCATGAACCGGCGGCTGAGCGTGCCTTCAGCCGTCGGTTGCCGCACCGAGTGAGTCATCCGACGTCCGAAGGAGCCAAATCGATACATCGAACGGTCCGGGCAGCCGGCCGGCCGTCAGTTGACCCAGCCGACGCATGAACCGCGGATGGGCACGACGCCGCCCGTCAACTGCCGGATAAGTGGCGGCGGCCATGATCAGCACATGACCACCCGCAGCCGGCCGGCCGACCGAGCCCGACGCCGTATGGATGAGGATCTCCACCGTGTACGGCTCGACCTTGGACTCGCCCGTCGCGGCGCCGGCCTCAGCCTCGACGCGGTCGGCGCTGCGTGCGACATCTCAGGCTCGGCCGCGAGTCGGATCGAAGGTGGCACCACCCGCGATCCGGACCTCCGCGTGCTCGCGGCGATGGCCGCCGTCGTCGGCCTCGAGCTCCGCGTGCGTGCCTACCCGGCGGGCGACCCGATCCGCGACGCCGGGTCCCAGCGGCTCCTCAGCCGTCTTCGGGTCCGGCTCCACGCGGATCTGGTCTGGCTGACCGAAGTCCCGTTGCCGATCCTCGGAGATCTGCGAGCCTGGGACGCGATGATCCGCGGGGTGGAGTGGCGGTTGGCCGCCGAGGCAGAGACCGTCCTCGACGACATCCAGGCGGTCGAGCGACGGATCGCACTGAAGCAGCGGGATGGCCAGATCGACCATGTCCTGCTCGTGGTGGCCGACACCCGCCGCAACCGGCGCGCGCTGGCCTCCGTCCCGGCCGCGTTCCCCGGCTACAGCCGCGACGCGCGACGGGTGCTGCGCAACCTCGCGGGCGGGATCGACCCCGGGACGAGCGCGATCGTGCTGCTCTGAAGGAAGGTTGCTCGCCGAGCGCTGAGGTTGCTCGCCGAGCGCCATTCATGCACCGGCTGCGCCAAACGACGTCTGACCGGCGGCGAGGCTGTGGTCGGGCGGCGTCCGTCGGTCATCCGGCGCGGCCAGTGAGTCATCCGTCCGCCCAACGGCCCCCAGCACGGCTGTTCTGCGCGCGGCCTCGAGCGCCAGGGTCCGTTGACCCGCCCGGTGCATGACGCGACTCGGGGAGTGCTGGGCTCGGGAGTCACGCGCGGCTCGGGGAATATCCGGGGCTGGTGACGGCGCCAGCGGCGGCGCGGCGCGGATGGTGCCCTGGACGTCAGCGCTGGTACGGGTCGGTGCGATAGCCGCTCAACGCGCCGAGCCGCCTGACCCACGGCGGGGTCGTGTCCCAGGCCGCCCAGGTGGCGACGACATCGTCGATCGTGAAGCGGTTGACGCGCGGGGCAACGGGATCGGGTGGCAGGTCGAACGGGAGACGTCCCATCAGCCCGTCCGTGCCCGTCTCGCGCCGGTCGGCGACGAACGGCATGAGCGGAAGGAACGGGATCACGGTCGGCCGGGCGTCCGGGTCGAGCGTCGCGAGCGGCGTCCGCGCCGGGGCGACGGCAACGGCGACTGGGGCCGATGACGGGGGCGGGGCTGTCGGGTCCGACGCGATACGGCCGGCGACGCCCAGTCCGACCACGACGATCAGGACCGCGATCGGCGCGAGGAGCGCCATCCGCGGCCCGCGGCCGGCCCCGCCGACCCGGCCTTGAGCCGCGAACCCCTCAGGAGATGTCGATGAAGACGTTCTTCGTCTCCGTGTACAGGTCCAGGGCCGACATCCCGAGTTCGCGCCCGATACCCGACATCTTGTAGCCGCCGAACGGCGCCTCGGTGTGGACCGACGAGTTCGAGTTCACGGAGATGACCCCGGCCTGGAGCGCCTTCGCGGCCCGCAGCGCCTTGCCGATGTCGCGCGTCCAGATCGAGCCGGACAGGCCGTACGGGGTCGCGTTTGCAAGCCGCAGAGCCTCATCCTCGGTGTCGAACGGGATCACCGAGACGACCGGCCCGAAGATCTCCTCGGACGCGATCCGCATGTCGTTGCGAACGTTGTCGAACACGGTCGGCATGAGATACGCACCGGCGGCCAGAGCGGGATCATCGGGCGCGGCCCCGCCCACGACGATCGTCGCTCCCTCGGCCTGGCCGATCTCGATGTAGTCGGCGACACGGTCGCGCTGCTTGAAGCTGATGAGCGTCCCGACCTCGGTTGCCTCGTCGGCCGGATCGCCGACCTTGACCTTCCGGGTCGCCTCGGCGAACAGCTCGACGACCTGCTCGTGGACCGAGCGCTCGACGAGGATCCGCGACCGAGCGCAGCAGTCCTGGCCGGTGTTGTCGAACACGGAGGAGGGGGACTCGCGAGCGAACTTCTCGAGGTCGGCGTCGGCGAAGACGATGTTCGGACTCTTCCCGCCGAGCTCGAGCGAGATCTTCTTCA
>JALYPW010000121.1 GCA_030856145.1 Chloroflexota bacterium
GACCGAATGACGAGGAGGCGGCGGTGGCAGTCGAGAAGAACGTCCGCCGCGGACGGCGCCTCGATCGACCGACGGACGCGGTCCTCGTGCTCGCGGCCGTGGCGACGGTTGCATGGTGAGGACGCGATGCGCAGCCGGACGCGGGAATCCTCGGACCGTGGGCCAAGCGGCGACGTCGCCCAGCCCGGCCCCGTCGGGGCGCGAACGCCACGATGCCGGCCGGACACGGATCGCGATCCTGGCCGCAGCCCGGACCGTTCTCCTGCAGGAGGGCTACGCGCGCCTCTCGACACGGAGCGTGGCCGAGGCCGCCGACGTTCCGCTCAGCCAGATCCATTACCACTTCGGCTCGAAGCAGCAGCTCATCCTCGCCGTCCTGGCTGCCCAGACGGGGCGTCTGCTCGAGCGGCAGGCCTCGATGTATGCGGGACCCGAACCGCTCTGGGTCCGCTGGGAGCGGGCGTGTGCGTTCCTCGAGATCGACCTCGAGTCGGGCTATGTCCGGATCCTCCAGGAGCTGATCGCCGCCGGCTGGTCGGATCCAGAACTGGCGGCATCGGTCCGGGAGCAGATCGGCGGCTGGTTCGACCTGCTGACGACGGTAGTCCAGCGGACGTCGGACACGATCGGCGGGCTCGAGCCCTTCACGCCGGCCGAGGTGGCCGCCCTGATGGGCCTGACCTTCCTCGGCGCGGAGTCCGCGATTCTGCTCGGCATGACCGAGGCGCAACTCCCGGCGCGGGCGGCCCTCGCCAAGGTCGGTCAGGTCATCCGCGAGATCGAGACGAGACACACCGAGGAGGTGCCCGATGGCCACTGAGAGGCGGATGAAGGGACCGACGTCGCCAGCCGGCGACCAGGATCGCATGGCGGTTGAGGCTGCAGTTCGTGACTACTTCGACGGCTGGTTCGATGGAGACGTGGAGCGGATGCGACGCGCCCTCCATCCCTCGCTGGCGAAAGGCAACGTCGACGAGGACGGCGATCCGTCCGATGGCGTCTCGTCATGCACGGCGGAGGAGATGATCGCCTGGACATCCTCCGGCAACGGCGTCCGGCGTGCCCTGTCCGGGCGGGCCTACGAGATCCGGATCGACGAGATCTCCGCCGACATCGCGGCCGCCACCGTCCATTCGGACCCCTGTTTCGAGTTCCTCCACCTCGCCCCGACGCGAGCGGGCTGGCAGATCGTCAACGCGCTCTGGAGGTTCGCCGATGGCTACCGTCCGGCCAACTGAGGCGGCGCCGGCCGCCGCGCCGCCCGCCGCGCCGCGCGAGCAGTCCCGGGCCCGCTACCCGGACGAAACCGGGTTCATCGAGCGTCCCGACGGGCTCCGCATCTTCTGGGAGAGCTACGGCAGCGGTGATCCGGCCATCGTCTTCGTCCCGACCTGGTCGATCGTCCACTCCCGGATCTGGAAGGCGCAGATCGCCGAGTTCGCCCGGCGGCACCGGGTGATCACCTTCGACGCGCCCGGCAACGGGCGGTCCGACCGGCCGCTCGATCCGGCCGCCTACGACGAGCACGAGATGGCCGACGACATTTTGCGCGTCCTCGACGCGACGGCAACGGATCGGGCAGTGTTGGTGGCCCTTTCGCAGGGTGCGCAGCGAACGCTCATCGCAGCCGTCTCGCACCGCGATCGTGTGGCCGGGATCGCCTTCATCGGACCTGCGGTTGCGCTGGGCTCACGCTTGCCCGGTCGCGCGCTCTCATTCGACGATGAGCTCGAAACCGAGGAGGGCTGGGCAAAGAACAACATCCACTATTGGCGGCGCGACTACCGCGGCTATCTCGAGTTCTTCTTCGGGCAGGCCTTCACCGAGCCGCACTCGACCAAGCAGATCGAGGATGCGGTCGGTTGGGCCCTCGAGACCGACCCGGAGACCTTGGCCGCCACGGTCCGGGCGCCGTTTCTGGATGAGGCGGAGACACGGCGACTGGCGGCTGCGGTCCAGTGCCCGGCTCTGGTCATCCAGGGTGACGAGGACGCCATCACTGGACCGTCGCGCGGGATCGAGCTGGCGGCCGCCATCCCCGGCGCGCGCCTCGCACTGATCGCCGGCGGCGGCCACGTCAACGAGGCCCGCGACCCGGTTCGTGTGAACCTCCTCCTCAGGGACTTCGTCCAGGGACTCGCGTCGCCCCCGGCACCGCCCACCTGGACGCGGGCCTTGAGGCGGCCGCGCCGAGCCCTGTACATCTCGTCGCCGATCGGCCTCGGCCATGCCCAGCGCGACGCGGCGATTGCCGCGGAGCTGCGCCACCTCCGGCCCGACCTCGAGATCGACTGGCTGGCCCAGCATCCGGTCACGGCGGTTCTCGAGTCACGCGGCGAGCGACTTCACCCGCTGAGCGCGGAGCTCGCCTCCGAATCGGCCCACATCGCGTCGGAGTCGTCCGAGCACGACCTCAACGCCTTCCAGGCGATCCGCCGCATGGACGAGATCCTCGTGGCCAACTTCATGGTCTTCCACGAGGCGGTCCGAGACGGTGCCTACGACCTCGTGATCGGCGACGAGGCGTGGGACGTCGACTACTACCTCCACGAGAACCCGGAGCTCAAGCGGACCGCGTTCGCGTGGCTCACCGATTTCGTCGGCTGGCTGCCGATGCCCGCCGGCGGAGAGCGCGAGTCCTTCCTGACCGCCGACTACAACGCCGAGATGATCGAGCAGATCGAGCGCTACCCGCGCATTCGCGACCGGGCGATCTTCGTGGGCGATCCGGACGACATCGTGCCGGACGCGTTCGGACCCGGCCTGCCGGCAATCCGGGACTGGACCGAGCGCCACTACGCCTTCTCGGGCTATGTCACGGGCTTCGACCCGACGCCCCTCGTCGAGCGACGTGAGGAGCTCCGGCGCGAGCTGGGGTTCGAGCCGGACGAGCGCGTCGTCGTCGTGACGGTCGGCGGATCGGGGGTCGGCGGGGCGCTGCTCCGGCGCGTCATTGCCGCCTATCCCGAAGCCGCCCGCCGGGTGAACGGCCTGCGGATGATCGCCGTGGCGGGTCCGCGGATCGATCCGGCGTCGCTCGGCGCGCCCGCCGGCGTGGAGGTCGTCGGCTACGTGCCGGACCTGTACCGGCACCTGGCAGCGAGCGACCTGGCCGTCGTCCAGGGCGGCCTCACGACGACGATGGAGCTGGCGGCGGCCCGCCGTCCGTTCCTCTACTTCCCGCTGCGCAACCACTTCGAGCAGAACCGCCACGTTCGTCATCGGCTGGACCGGTACCGGGCCGGTCGGTTCATGGACTACGACGCGAGCGACCCGAACACCATCGCCGAGGCGATCGCCGCCGAGATCGACCGGCCCGCAGACTCCCTGCCGGTGGAGTCGAACGGGGCGGCGCGCGCCGCCGCGCTTCTTGCGGAGCTGCTCTGAGGGTTGTGGTTCGGCGGCGACGTTCGCGGGCCGCGGACGAGCCGGGTACCATCGGTCGGCACTTCCCCGCCCGTGGACCGGAGCCTGACCGATGACCGACCTCGCGGTCGAGCCGCATTCGATCGATCCCGCCGCACCCCAGTACAACGCCCGGCTCGTCCGGCGCGAGGACGAGACCGAGTCGCTCGCCTACTTCTGGGTCCGCTTCGACGGCGAGCCCACGCCGTTCGAGCC
>JALYPW010000122.1 GCA_030856145.1 Chloroflexota bacterium
ACGCCTGTCCCGACGATCGCCGCCTCGGGCAGCCCGGTGGCGTCCGCGAGCGCGCCAACGTCCGCGAGCCCGAGCGTGACATCGTCGACCCCGCCGCCGAGCAGCTCGGCAGCCCCGTCCGCGAGCCCAGCCCCGTCCACCTCGACCGCACCGTCGCCGAGCGCCGCCCCCTCGCCGTCGCCGAGTCCCTCTCCGTCACCCAGCCCGACTGCGTCGGTGGCCCCGAGCGGCTCGGCCGGTCCGTCGGCCTCCGCCTCGCCCTCGGCCCCGACCGGCAACACCCAGCTCCCGACCGACGGCAAGGGCGGCGAGATGGTCAAGGCACTCGAAGCCAAGCTCGGCAAGATCGCCGAGCAGGCGTCGCTGACCACGATCGGCCCTGTCGTCTCGTCGGACCTCGTCAACCAGGCGCTGATCCTCATCCTCGTCGGATCGCTCGGCATCCTGCTCTGGATCACGTACCGGTTCCAGGACGTGAAGTTCGGGGTCACCGCGCTCGTCGCCCTGGTCCACGACGTGATCGTGGTCGTCGGCATCTTCGCGATCCTTGGCTCGCTGTTCCGGATCGAGATCGACGCCTTGTTCGTGACCGCGATGCTGACCGTCATCGGCTTCAGCGTCCACGACACGATCGTGGTCTTCGACCGGGTCCGGGAAAACCGCGCCCGGCACGCCGGCGAGCCGTTTTCGGAGATCGTCAACCACTCGATCCTCCAGACGTTCGCTCGCTCGATCATGACCAGCTTCACCGTCGTCCTGACCCTTCTCTCGCTGTACCTGTTCGGCGGGGCGGCCATCCAGAATTTCGTCCTCGCCCTCCTGCTCGGGATCATCTCGGGCACCTACTCGTCGATCTTCAACGCGGCGCCGCTGCTCGTCGTGTGGCACGAGTGGGAGGACCGCCGACTCGGCCGGAGCGGCTCGAGCCGTGCGCCGCGGACCCGCCGCGCCGCCTCCTGACGCGAGAGCCGCCAGTGAACCGGCGGTGAACCGGCCGTGCATCGTCCGGTGAGCGACCCGTGGCATCCTGAACGGGTGATCGAACCGCGCTTCGCCTGGCGGATCGCCGATCCCGTCGCCGTATCGGCCGCCCTCGCGGACGCGGGAGCCGGACTGGGACTCGGATCCCGGGCGATCGGACTCCTCGCCGGCCGTGGCCTGACGACTGCCGCCGACGTGTCGGCCTTCTTCGCCGACCCGCTCGATGGCCTCCACGATCCGCGCCTGCTCCCCGATGCGGACGCGTTCGTCGGCCGGATCGCGCGAGCGCGAGCGGACCGCGAGACGGTGATGGTCTTCGGCGACTTCGACGCGGATGGCCTGACCGGCCTCGCGATCCTCGTCCGGACGCTCCGCCGGCTCGACATCGACTCGATCCCGTACGTTCCCAGCCGGCTCGACGAAGGGCACGGCCTGTCGCTCCTCGCGGTCGAGGCGGCGCGCGAAGCCGGCGCGACGTTGATCGTGACCGTCGACTGCGGCTCGACCAGCCTGGCCGAGATCGCCGCCGCCCGCGCCATCGGGATCGACGTGATCGTGACTGACCACCACCGGCTGCCACCGGAGCTCCCCGCGGCGGTCGCGATCGTCAACCCGCAGCGGGCCGACAGCCCCTACCCGGAGCGCCGTCTGGCCGGCAGCGGCGTCGCGTTCAAGCTCGCCCAGCTCCTTCTCGCCGAGGAGCCCGGCGGTCCGGCCGCGGCCCTCGAGCTGGCCGACCTCGCAACGATCGGGAGCATCGCCGACCTCGTCCCGGTCCTCGGCGAGACGCGGGCAATCGTCCGGCTCGGCCTTGCCCGGATCGCGGCCGCGCCCCGGCCCGGAATCGCGGCGCTCCTTGCATCGGCCAACGTCCGGCCCCAGGCGAGTGACGTCGAGACGCTGTCGTTCGCGGTCGCACCCCGAATCAACGCGGCGGGTCGGGTGGGGGAGTCGCGCGCGGCGGCCGCCCTCCTCCTGACCGACGATCGCGACGAGGCCGACCGGCTGGCAGCCGAGCTGGAGACGGCGAACCGGACCCGGCGCGACCTGACGACCCAGGCGATGACCGAGGCCCGGGCGCTGGTCAGCCAACTGGCAATCGATGCCGGCATGGCCGCGCCAACCGACAAGGCCGGCGAGGCCGGCACGCCCGGCGACGCGGCCGCTCCCGCCCTCCACGCCACGATTGTCCACGGCCCGTGGCCGGTCGGGATCGTCGGGCTGGTGGCGTCGAGACTCGTCGAAGACCACGGCAAGCCGGCGATCGTCGGGGCGGACCTCGGCGACGTCATCCGGGCGTCCTGCCGGAGCAACGGCCGGCTGGACCTCGGGGCCGCCCTCGATGCCTGCGCCGACCTGTTCCTGCGCCACGGCGGCCACGCCGGGGCCGCTGGCTTCGAGATCGAGGCCGCTCGCTGGCCGGACTTCGTTGCCAGGTTCGATGCGCTCGCGGCCAGCTCCGTCCCGGACGACCCGCGCCTGCCGCTCGCGATCGACCTGAGCCTGCCGGCGATGGACGTCGACTACGCGCTTCATCGCGATCTCCGTCGCCTCGCCCCGTGCGGGATCGGCAATCCCGAGCCGCTCATCGTCGTCGAGGGCCTCATCGTGACCCGCGTCCGCGCCGCCAGCGGCGGCCACACCCAGCTCACGTTGAAGCGCAGGCTCGACGTCCTCGACGGGATCGCGTTCGGGCGATCCGACCTGATCGAGACCGTCCACGAGGGCGATCGGGTGGACGTCGTCGCCCGACTGACGAGCCGGACGTTCGGCGGCTACGAGTCGCTCCAGCTCGACATCCGCGACGTCGCGACTGCCGGCCTCCATATCCGGACGGCCCGGTCGGCGAACGACTCCGAGGCCGCGCCCGCGCGGGAAGAACCCACGACGGCCGCTGCCGAGCCCCCGGAACTCGTCGTCGGGGCTGCGCCATGACGCAGCGCCGGAAGGCCTCGACCCGCGATTCGCGCGACCCGTACGGGATCGGCCCGGTCGCGGGCTTCGTCGGCCCCATCGTGGCGGTCGTCGCACTCGTCATCATCGCGATCGTCACGCTCAGCCTGCTGAACGGCCAGCTGCCGTTCCGGACCGGTTCGTCGGGTCCCGGGAGCGATCCCGGCCCGGCTGTCACCCCGGCGCCGTCGAACGTCGTCATCGTCGAGCCCAAGGTGACGTTCCCGGGCTCGATCATCTACGCCAAGACCGGCAACATCTGGATCCAGGCCGGGGCCGGGAGCAGGCAGCTCACCGACAGCGGCAGTGACTCGATGCCGAGCTTCGCGCCCGACGGCTCATGGGTCTACTTCATCCGGATCGCCGAGAGTCGCGCCAAGTTCCCGGCCGGCGGCGGCCAGGTCCGGGCCTGGTACGACATCTCGACCCCGAGCCTGATGCGGGTCAAGCCCGACGGCAGCGGCACCCAGCGGCTGCTGACCGGCCGGTACACGTCGGGCAACTCGGCCTGGTTCTACTGGCTCCGCCAGCCGACGCCGAGCCCCGACGGGAAGACGATCGCGGTGATCTCGGATGGGCCGAATCCGCTCCAGAGCGACGTCGTGCTCCAGACGTTGGACGTGGCGACCAGGAAGTTGACCAACCTCAACGTCGGCACGTCGGGCAATCTCGGCCACCAGGACCCGGCTTGGCGCTCCGACGGCCGGTACCTGCTCTACGTCCGCAACGGGCGCGAGCTGACCCGAGGCGCGCCCCAGATCTTTCGGTATGACGTGGCGACGAAGAAGACGCGCCAGATGACGGGTCCCGGCTACCTGTCGCCGGCCTGGTCGCCGTCCGGCGCGTTCATCGCGGCCACGAAA
>JALYPW010000158.1 GCA_030856145.1 Chloroflexota bacterium
GAGCGTGGAGGGGTGGACGTGCCGGCCTTCCATCAGCGAGAACATCTCGCGGGTGTACCGGCTGACCTGGAGCGCCTCGCGGTAGAACGCACCCTCAAACGGGTTGAGCGAGCGCATGATGTCGCCGATCGTCTTGTAGCCGTGGTCCTCGGCGTGGGGCGCGGCGGTCTTGTTGGCCAGCTCCAGCACGCCCGGGTTCGTCTCGGCGACCATCTTCTCGCAGAAGTCGACCCCGACCAGGTTCTCCTGGAAGATGTTGTGGTCGAACATGAACTCGGCCGCCTCGCCGAGGTTGATGATCCACTCGGCGAGATGGGGCGGAACAACGCCATAGGCCATGTTCTGGTTGTAGACCGAGCACGTCGCGTGGTTGTCGCCGCAGATCCCGCAGATCCGGCTCGTGATGAAGTGGGCGTCGCGGGGATCCTTGCCCTTCATGAAGATGCTGTAGCCGCGGAAGATCGACGACGTGCTGTGACACTCGACGACCTTCTTTTGGCCCCAGTCGATCTTCGTGTAGATGCCGAGGGAACCGACGATCCGGGTGATCGGGTCCCAGGCCATCTCGACGAGGTTCTCGGTCTGGTTCGCGGACCTGCTGCGGGTTTCGGTCGCCATGTGGCTACTCCTTGTCCGATCGGTTCGCGCGACCGGTCGGTCGGCGCCTGGTGCTCACGTTCGTGTTGTGCCGCGCGACGGCTACTGCGACGCTCAGGACCACGGCTTCTGGTAGCCGGTCGTGAGCTCCTTGCCGCGGTGGCGCCACTTGGGTTCCTTGTCGACGGTCCGGGCAGTCATTGTCCGCAACCCCCGGATCAGGCCGCCGTAGACGCTGCTCGCCGCTGTCGAGACACGCGCGCCGGGCGGTTCGTCCATGAACGGCATGAACTTGTCGGGGAAGCCTGGCATCGTGCAGCCGATGCAGATCCCGCCGACGTTCGGGCAGCCGCCGACGCCGTTGATCCAGCCGCGCTTGGGGACGTTGCACTTGACCACGGGGCCCCAGCAGCCGAGCTTGACGATGCACTTCGGCGAGCCATATTCGGTCGCGAAGTCGCCCTGCTCGTAGTAGCCGGCCCGGTCGCACCCCTCGTGGACCGTCGCGCCGAAGAGCCACGTCGGGCGGAGCGCCTCGTCGAGCGGGATCATCGGGGCGACGCCGGCCGCCTGGTAGAGGAGGTAGAGAAGGGTCTCGGAGAAGTTGTCCGGGTGAGTCGGGCAGCCCGGGATGCAGACGATCGGGATGCCGGCCTTCGACTTCCAGTTCCAGCCGAGGTAGTCGGGCACGCCCATCGCCCCGGTCGGATTGCCGGCCATCGCGTGGATCCCGCCGTAGGTCGCGCAGGTCCCGGCGGCCACGACCGCGAGGGCCTTGGGCGTCAGCCGGTCGAGCCACTCGCTCGTCGTCATCGGCTGGCCTGTCGCGGGGTTGTTGCCGAACCCCGACCAATAGCCCTCGGACTTGATCGACTCGTTCGGGATCGAGCCTTCGACGACGAGGACGAACGGGTCGAGCTCGCCGCGTTCGGCCTTGAAGAACCACTCGATGAAGTCGTTCACGCCACCGACCGGGCCGTTGTCGAAGTCGATCAGCGGCCAGTGGATCGCGACCTTCGGCAGGCCCGGCAGCGCGCCGAGGGCGATCTCCTCGATGCTCGGCTGGGTGGCGGCGGTGAGGGCGACCGAGTCGCCGTCGCAGCTCAGTCCGGCGTTGATCCAGAGGATGTGGACAACAGGTTCCTCTTCTGCCCCGCCGTTGCTGGCTGCCATGGTTCTCCTCCTCGCGTTGCGCCCCGGGCCGACTGGGTGTCGGCTCGAGCGCGGTTCATCCGGAAGTCGGTCGTTGGCCCACGGCGCGTCCGTGGCGGTCGAGGAAATCGTCCACCCCGCGCTGGCTGGCGCGCAGCGAGCTGGCCCACGCGTCGAGCACGTCGCGTCCGTTGGCGGTGAGGCTGTAGACGCGCCGGGGTGGTCCGCTGGCCGAGATCTGCCAGGTCGACTCGAGCAAGCCCTCGCGCTCGTAGGAGCGCAGCGTCCGGTACATCCAGCCCGAATCACCCGAGTCGAAGCCGAACGACGTCAGCCGCTCGAGCAGTTCGTAGCCGTGGGCCGGCTGCTCGTGCAGGAGCAGGAGGATGCAGGCCCGGAAGAAGCTGCCCTGACCGCCGGCGGTGGCCCGGATGCCGGCCTTCGTCGCGGCGCCGGCCTCCACGAGGACCGGTCCCGGGCCGTTGCCGCGCTTGGGGATCCGACCGGCCAAGGGTCGCTCCACGATCGCCGCGAGTGAAGAGCGCGCTCCGTGACCGCCGGGCCCCATGGGCGCAGGCGGAGCATCGATCAATGCGCTTCGACTGCCGGGCATGTTAGGCCTCGACTCCGGGGTGCGTCCCTGGATGAGGAACGATCCTGCAACCAGCCGATGACAGGTAACGTACGTTGGCACATAGCGAAGCCGGATTCCTACGCCTCCGAAGCGCTTGAGATGCGGTTGTAATGTCCGCGGCCGGTGGTAGGGAAGACCGCGGGTGACTCGCCGGCCGAGCAGTCGGTGGACAGCGCCTGTCCGATCGACGAGCGCGACGGAACCCATCAGGGCGTGCGCCGGCTCCCACGATCCTCCCGACAACTGGCATGACGTTGCGAGACGAACGCCGCCGTCACCTGGGCCGTGCTCGCTCACCCGTTGTGAACATGACCTGAGGACCGCGGCGAGCGGCCCGCCCCAAGGAGGTCCGCAATGGACGACCAGGATCGATTCGACAAGTCGAAGACCGACGTCGACAGCATGACCCGCCGTGGCGAGGAGGTCGGAAAGGACGAACAGGAGGCTGGGCGCCACGAGACAGGCACCCAGGGTCCGACCGAGCGTCCGACCGGCACCTCAACCGCACGCGACTTCACCGGTGTCGATCCCAAGGAAGTCACCAGCGACGAGGATCGCTCGCCCGCGGGCTGATCTCCGACCGAGAGCCACTTCCGAGCCGCCGGCGCATCCCCCGACCGCCGGCGGCTCTTGCAGTCCGGCGGGAGTCAGGCCGAGGCGCCCGAGTAGTGGCCCAACCCGAACCGCCAGAACCAGCGGGTGACGAGGAACAGGCCGCCCGCGAACGCCGCCGCCAGGGCCAGCGTCTCGATCGTCAGGCGTGACGTCAGCGCCTCGGCCGGGACCGTGACCGCGAACCCGATCGGGACCAGGAACGTCAGCGAGACGCGCAGCCAGCCGGGGTAGATCGTCACCGGCCAGCGTCCGGACTGGTACAGCCCCTCGAACAGCTCGTGGAGCTCGTCCATCCGGATCACCCAGAACGCGGCCGTGGTCACGATGAGCCAGAAGCAATAGATCATGACGGCGCCGAGGAGCAGGGTCAGCCCGAACACGAGGGCCGCTCCCACGCCGATCCCGGTCTGGAGCTGACCAACCGCGACGCCCAGGACGATCGCCCCGACGACGATGTCGACCGCCTGCCAGATCCGGAACTCCCGGACGCTGATCAGGACCTGCGCGTCGGCGGGCTTGGTCAGGATGAAGTCGAGGGTGCCCTCCCGGACGTCGGTCATCAGCCGCTCCATGCCCGGCTGGATCGCGCTGTTGATGATCCCGCCCATCAGGATGTGGACGCCCATGACCGCGAGCAGCTCGGTCTGGCTCCAGCCGCCGAGGTTCGTCGTCTGGCCGAAGACGAGGTTCAGGACGATGAGCCCGGTGCCCAGCGCGATCGCCGATTGAAACAGCTGGACCGCGAGGTTGGCCCGGTACTGGAGCTCGTTGAGGGCGCCGACCCGGAAGAACAGGGCGAACAGCCGGAGCGGCCGGAGGAGGTCGCGCCGGTCGTCGAAGCGGGGGTCGTCGGCCATCAGCCGCCCACCGCCGAGAACCGCCGGACGGCCAGCCGCCAGGCGCCGGCGACGAGGGTGGCGCTGATCGCGATCCACACGAGCTGCATGGCCAGTCCGCCGAGCAGCCGCTCCGTGGGGAGCTGCCCGATCAATGCCTCGATCGGGAAGCCGAACGTCCACTGGAACGGCAGGACGCCCGCGAGCTGCTGGGCCCAGTCGGGCATCAGCGAGAGCGGCACGAGGCGGCCGGACAGGAGCAGCTCGGCGGTGAAGAAGATGTCGAACACGGGCCCGACCCGGGTCGTCCAGAACGTGACGAGGCCGAGCAGCCAGAGGAACATCGAGCGCAGGACGTAGGCACCCCAGTTCGCGAGCCCGAAGACCGCGACATCGATCGGCCGGATCGCGAGGGTCGGCTGGAAGATCAGCGACAGGAAGATCGCGATGGGCAGCCAGAGCAGGATCACGACAACCTTCCAGCCGGCCAGGCCCGCCAGATCGGCGTGGATCGGGTGGATCGGCCGCAGGAGCATTCCTGCCAGCTCGCCGCCACGGACGCGTTCCTCCCAGGCGTACGGCGTCAGGGCGATGTTCATGTTCCGGACCAGAGTCCAGACGATGTAGTAGGCCGCGAACTCGCCCGGCGTGAAGCCGCCGACCTCGCCGCCCTGCTGGCGGGCGACGGTCGACCAGACGACCAGGTAGATGACC
Source organism: Chloroflexota bacterium (assembly GCA_030856145.1). Taxonomy (GTDB): domain Bacteria; phylum Chloroflexota; class Limnocylindria; order Limnocylindrales; family CSP1-4; genus CF-46. Next base: position 4,549 of record JALYPW010000158.1, read on the forward strand.
GGCTCGGCGATCATCCCGATCATGTAGAAGTAGTTCGAGACGCGGTACTGGATCTGGCTCGCGATCGCGATCCGCATCTGGGTCACGTAGAGGTCGAGCCAGCCGCGGATGCTCGCCAGGGGGCCGCCGGGAAGTGTCGGGCTCGTTGTCGGGCTTGCCGCCGTCATCTGTCGTTCGCCGCCTGGGTGGACACCCGCTCGTCCCGTGCGTCGGCGAAGACGCGCCGATGACGTCCTCGATCGGCGGGTCCTCGATCGTCAGGTCGGCGACCGGCAGGTCGCGCAGGAGACGGGAGGTGACAGCCTGCGCATCAGCTCGGGCGACGCGCAGGACGACCCGGCCGTCGTCGATCGAGAGGACCTCGCCGTAGGCCGACAGGTCGGTCGCCGCGCCGCGCTCGCCGGCCGGGCCGTCCCCAAGCGTGACTCCGATCGTCTTCGTCGCGTCGAAGCGGGTCGAGAGCTCGGCCAGCGCACCGTCGAACAGGATCCGACCGTGGTGGATGACGATGACCCGGCGACACAGGGCCTGGACATCGGCCATGTAGTGGCTCGTCAGGAGGACGGTCGCGCCGTAGCGCCGGTTGTACTCCGCGACGAAGCTCCGGATCCGCTTCTGCATCGTGACGTCGAGGCCGAGGGTCGGCTCGTCGAGGAACAGGACCTGCGGGCGGTGGAGGAGCGCCCCGACGAACTCCATCTTCATCCGCTCCCCGAGCGACAGGTTGCGGACGGGCTTCTTCACGAGCTCCCCGAGGTCGAGGATCTCGATGAACTCATCGCGGGTTCGTCGGAAGTCCGCGGGCTCGAGGCGGTAGATCGCCCGGATCAGCTCGAACGAGTCGAGGGCCGGGAGGTCCCACTGGAGCTGGTTGCGGTTGCCCATGACCATCGTGATCCGGCGCAGGAAGCGGGCCTCGCGGCGGGCCGGGACGTGGCCCAGGACCGTGGCCTCGCCGCCGGTCGGGTGGAGCAGGCCGCTGAGCATCTTGAGGGTCGTCGTCTTGCCCGCCCCGTTCGGGCCGAGAAAGCCCACGATCTCGCCGGGCTCGATCGTGAACGACACGCCGTCCACCGCCCGGACCTCGCGGTGCTCGCGCTTGAACAGGCTCCGAACGGCCGCGCCGAGGCCGGCCTCGCGGACGGGCACGCGGAACGTCTTCTCGAGGCCGGCGACGCGGATCGTGGGTTCGGGCACGGGCCGTAGCGTAGCGCGCCCGCCGCCCCGTTTCGGTGAGCGGCCTGGCCTGGCCTGATGCGCCCCATGGATCAGTTCTGCACGAACGAGCGTGGGCGAATCTCTGGGGCGGTCGGATTCCGCCAACCAGGGTTCTTGACCACGCTCACTCGTGGTGAATTGATGTCGCAGGCGGATCAACCGGGCGGACGCACGGTGGGATACTCGCGGCGCGAGGAGGATCCATGGATCGTACTGAACGCACCGAGCTGATCGAGCGCTTCCGAACCGGCACGGCCGACGTCGAGGACGCCCTCGCCGGGATCACCGACGCGGAGCTGGACCGGACACCCGCCGACCCCGAGGCGTGGACTGCCCGGGCCGTCGCCCACCACCTCGCCGATAGCGAGGCGATGGCCTACATCCGGCTGCGCCGCCTGATTGCCGAGGATGACCCGCTGATCGCCGGCTACGACGAGCCCGAGTGGGCCCGCCGGCTCCACTACGAGCGGCCGGTCGCGCCGTCACTGGCGGTCCTGGCGGCCGTCCGGGCTGCGAGCCTCCAGCTCCTCGAGACGCTCGACGACGCCGAGTGGACGCGGGCCGGGACCCACAGCGACTCTGGCTCATACGCCGTGGCCGACTGGCTCCGGATCTACTCGGCCCACGCCCAGGAGCACGCCGACCAGATCCGCGCGGCTCGGGCGGAAGCGCTGCCGGCCTGACCGCTCGGGTGTCAGCCGGGTGCGGCGGCGGCCGCGAAGGCGGCCATCGACGGGAACGTGGCGTCGGGCTGGGCGTTGGCGAGCGGGGTCGCCCCGGCGCCGGCGCGATCGTGGCGACGATCGATCCAGACGGACCGGAAGCCCAGCCGCTGCGCCGGCTCATGATCGTGGAACAGGCTCTGGGCGACATGCAGGATTCGTTCCCGGGGCACGCCATCCGCTCCGAGCCGCTCGATGAGAGCCGCGAAATTCCGCTCGTCCGGCTTGTACGAGCCGACCTGCTGGGCCGTCACGATCCAGTCGAACTCGACACCGAGCCGAGCGTTCGAGGCCGCGAACAGGTCGTCGTCGCAGTTCGTGAGGACGCCGAGTCGGAAGCGGGTCTTAAGCCGGGCGAGCGCGTCATGCGAGTCGGGGTACGCCGGCCACTCCGCGACCGAGCCGCCGAGCCGGGCGACGTCGTCCGCGCTTGGGTCGACGCCGTGTGCCTGCGCCACCGCCCCGATCCCGTCGCCCACGATCGTCCGATAGCGGAGGTACGGACCGGCCTCCATCGTCGCCTCGGCGTTGGCGTACTCCTCGAGAAGGGCCTCGTCGGTCGTCCCGTCGATCGTCCCGCCGCCGCCCACCGGCACCACGGACCGGATCGCAGCGAGGAGCCCCGTCTCCCAGTCGATCAGGGTGCCGTAGCAATCGAAGGTGAGCGCATCGAACGCGCCGTAGTCGAGGTTGGTCATTGGGCGATTGTGCCGAATCCGGCGCGCGCGGTGCGGGCGTCATCCGTTCGCTCAAGGATCCAATGGGACGCGCGGAGGGCAACAAGCAAGGCCGACGCGTCGAATCAGGTCGGCTGATGCACGAATGCGACCAGAGCGAGCGATTCCGAGGGTTGCAGGGCCATTCGAGTTCACGAATTGTCGCACTGGTTCATCCGATGATCGGCCGTGCCGATCCTGCTCGTTCGACGAACGGCTGGCACGAACGCGCCCAGGCCCGGGCGGCGGCCACCACATCGCCACGGGACGTTGGCCGCGCCGCAGAACCTAGCCCTTTGCGCCGCCCGTGAAGTTCCACGACGCGAGATGGAGGCTCGGCACCAGGTAGATCGAGTCCCAGCCACCGAGGATCACGGCCCGCTCGCGCTCGATCCCCCGAACCGCGCCGGGCCCAAGCGCGTCCACGAACGATTGCGTGAACCGCAGGTTCGTGACCGGCCGGACGATCCGTCCGTCCTCGATCAGCCAGACGCCGTTCCGGGTCAGCCCGGTCACGACCTGGGTCCGCGGATCGAGGATCCGGGTGTACCAGAAGTCGGTCACGAGGACGCCCCGCTCGACGCCTGCGATCAGCTCGTCGGTCGTGCGATCGCCGGCCTCGACCACGAGGTTCGCGCCGAGCGCGCCAAAGGCCGCGCCGCCCTCGACCGCGTGGCCCGTGCTCGCGACGCCCGCCACGCGACCCGTCCGGCGGTTGTGGAGGAGGCCGCTCGTGACGCCGTCGCGAACAAGATCGAGCGGCCGTTTCGGGGTGCCCTCGATGTCGAACGGGATGCCGATCGTGGCCGGATCCGTCACGTCCTCGCGGATCGTGATCGAGCGATCGAACTGGGCCTCGCCGACGCGGGCGAACGAGCGGCCCTCCTCGACGGCCTTGCCGTTGAACCCGGACACGAGCAGGAACGACAGGATGTTGGCCACGCAGTCGGGCTCGAGGAGCACCTCGTAGCGGCCCGGCGCCAGGTCGGTCGGGTCGCTCGCGGTCCGGGCCTTCGTGGCGGCCTGCGCGCCCATCCCCGATCCGTCGAGGTCGGCGAGTCGGTCGGACGTCACCCGCGCGCTGCCGTCGGCGGTCGGGGTACGGGCGATCCCGTCGATCGTGGCGGCAGTTCCGCGGCCCGTCAGCCGTTGGCCCGCGCTGTTGGCGAACGCCAGGTGGACCGTCGTCGTGGAGCAGTAGCCGGCGGTCTCGAGCCCGCCCGCGGCGTCGACGAACGCCCGCACCCGGGCCGCCCGATCGTCCGGTGATGCGGTTGCAGTTGCCTCGTCGAAGTGGTCGACCTTGGGCGCCTCGGCCCTCGGCGAGAGGCCCGGCCAGTCCGGGTCCGGCGGTCGGATACGTGCGGCCTCGAGGACGTTGTCGATCGCCCGGCCGAGGCTCTCGTCGTCGGCCGGTCCATCGATCGAGGTCGACGCGTTGCGACCGTCGAGGGCGACCCGGATCAGGACGTGGTTGACCTCGGACGCCACGTTCTGGTGGATGAAGCTCGTCGCGAAGCGGGTGAGGGCTGCGCTGCCCTGGCGGACCGTCACCTCGACCTCGGCCTCGCGGGCACGCGCCCGAGCAAGCGTGATCGCGCGCTCGGCGGTCTCGAGGGCGCGCGCGGCGGCGCTCATGTCGGTCGTCGTCATGTCGCTCACCCGCGGACCCCAACCCGGATCCCGCGGAAGCGGGCGGGCACGGCCGGGTGCCCGGTGTGGCCGATCTGCTGGGGCTGGCCCTTGCCGCAGTTCGGCGTGCCCCAGAACGTCCACTCGTCGGGGCCGCCGAGCATGTCCAGCGCGCCCCAGAACCGCGGGCTGATCGCGGTGTAGGTCGGGTTCTTCAGGAGCCGGCCGCGCTTGCCGCCCTTGATCTCCCAGCCGATCTCGCAACCGAACTGGAAGTTCAGCCGCTTGTCGTCGATCGACCACGAGCGGTTCGTATCCATCAGCACGCCGTCGTCGGTCGCCTCGATCATCGAGGCCATCGAGTCCGAGCCGGGCTGGAGGCCGACGTTCGTCATCCGGACCATCGGGATCCGGTCGAACCCCTCCGCTCGGACGGCTCCGCCCGAGCGCTCGATGCCGGCCAGGGCCGCCGAGTCGCGGCCGGAGAGAGCGCCGACCCAGATCCCGTCTTTCACGATGTCGACCGGGTGGGCCGGCGTGCCCTCATCGTCGTAGCCGAAGCTGCCGAGGGCGCCGGGCAGGGTCGCGTCGGCGGTGATGTTCATCAGCTCCGAGCCGAACCGGAGCGACCCGAGCTGGCGGAGGTCGAGCCAGGACGTGCCGGCGAAGGCCGCCTCCCAGCCCAGGATCCGGTCGAGCTCCGTTGCATGCCCAACCGACTCGTGGATCTGGAGGGCCATCTGCTCCGATCCGAGGATCAGGTCCGTCGCCTCGAGCGAGGGGCAGACGTCCGCCGTGAGCAGCTCGCGCGCCTCTTCCGCGATCCGCGGCGCGTTGCCCGCCAGGTCCAGCTCGCGAACCAGCTCCCAGCCGCGAGTCCCGTACTGGCCGCGGATCCCGGGATAGCTCCGGCGCTGCGTCTCGTTCTCGCCGACCACGGTGGCGCTCAGCGCCGCGCCGCACTCGACGATGTGCTGGTTGACGCTCGTCCCCTCCGACG
>JALYPW010000166.1 GCA_030856145.1 Chloroflexota bacterium
CCGGGCCGAGCGGAGGTGGTCTGCGAACTCCTTGCCCGAAACGACCATCCAGCCGGCGTGGGGAACCGACCGCTCGCGCCGCGACGGCGTCGCGCCGTCGACGCGGCGACGGGCGGGCTTCGCAGGAGCGGGAGACGGATCGGGTGCCGGATCCGCGGCGGAACCGACGGGCAGCGGCGTGCTGTCGGCGGTCATCGGACGTCCCGGGCGTGGCCGTGGGCGGCCCGCTCGACCGCCCGTCGGTAGATGTCGTCAAGTGACGGCGGGACGGAGCGGACGGACGTGAGGTCGAGGCCGGTCGATGCGGCCGCCGCCAGGATGGAGCGGCGGACGCGGGTCTCGTCACCGACGGGGCTGACCGACGCCTGCCAGGCGCCGTCGGGACGGGCCGGTGCGGCGACGTCGACCACGCCGGGGATGCCGGCCAGGACCTCACGGACGCGGGCGACCCCGGCCTCGTCGGTCGTCTCGAACTCGGCCTCGACGTGGGCAAGGTCGTCGCCGAACCGGTGAGCGAGCTCGGCCATCGTGCCCTGCCCGATCAGCCGGCCGGCGGCGAAGATCCCGATCCGATCGCAGACCGACTGGACCTGGTTGAGGAGGTGGCTCGAGAGGAGGATCGCCATCTGGCGCTCGGTCACGAGCGAGCGCAGGAGGTCGAGGATCTCCTTGACCCCGAGCGGGTCGATCGCGGTCGTCGGCTCGTCGAGGATCAGGACATCCGGATCCTTGATCAGGGCGTCGGCGATACCGAGGCGCTGGAGCATGCCCCGGGAGTACGTGTCGGTCTTCGAGTCGGCCCGTGCGGCCAGCCCGACCTGCTCGAGGGCCTCGTCGATCGCGGGCTCGGCCTCGTCGCGCGGGATCCGGTTCAGGCGGGCCGTATAGCGCAGGTTGTCGCGGCCGGTCATGTCGGCGTAGAACCCGACGGCGTCGGGCAGGTAGCCGACGCGGCGCTTGACCTCGAGCGGATGGCGGGCAGGATCCAGCCCGACCACCCGGGCCTGGCCGGCGGTCGGCTCGGCCAGGCCGAGGAGCATCAGGATCGTCGTCGTCTTGCCCGCCCCGTTCTGGCCGAGCAGCCCGAAGATCTCGCCCGACTGGACCTCGAGATCGAGGTGGTCCACCGCGACGAGGTCACCGTACTCCTTGGTCAGGCCGCGGGTCCGGATCGGAGCACGCGGCCGATCGTCACCCTCCGTCCGCGGTCGCCGCGCCGGGGCGGCGGAGGGGCCGGCGTCCGTGTCGGGTCGTGGCCGGCCGCCTTTGCGGCGGATCGGCCGGGTCGACGGGGCGGTCATCGGCGGCCGTATGTCCGGAAGACGTAGAACAGGGCGGCCAGGATGACCACGATCAGGCCGAACCCGGCGAGGAGCCAGATCGGTGAGGTCTCGACCGTGAACGTCATGGGCAGATCGACGTCGGCCGCGCTGGCCCCGTTCTCGCCGGCGGCGGCCGCCCTGATCGTGACCTGGTAATCGCCAGTGACCGCTTCGCCGGTCGGGGTGATCGTGGCGGTGACGGTCACCTCCTGGCCGGCCGGGATGGCCGGGATCGTCTCCTGGTCGAAGGCAACGGTCCAGTTCGTGGGCTGGGTCGCGGTCATGGCGACGCTTGTGAGCGGACCGGTTCCAGTGTTCTTGACGATGAGCTGCTGGGTGGTTGCGCTGCCCGCCGAACCGTTGGCCGAGACGAGCTGATTGGGCGTCGCGAGGGTCATCGAGAAAGACCCGGTGATCACGACACCAAGCTTGCCCTCGATCGTCTTCGAGCCGGCGGTGGCGGTGACATTGATCTCGGACGGGCCGGCTGGCGCATTCGGGGGTGGGGTCGCGGTGACGGTGATCGTGGTCGAGCTTCCGGCAGTGACGACGGTGCTCGCGGCCTGGGCGGCGGACAGCTTCGTGTCAATCGCCCAACCGGCGGGCCCGGTGGCCGTGGCCGAAACCGTCTGGTCCTGGGCGGTGTCGTTCTGGAGGGTGAGGGTGAAGCTGAAATCCGACTCGCTCGAGCCGGTCAGGGTCGGCGAGGACGTGGTCAGGGTGATGTCGCCGGCGGCCGCCGCATCGACCTCGACCCGGATCGGGAGGGTCGCGCTCTGCGCACCGAGAGTCGCCCGGACCGACAGGTTGGCCGTGGCGGCGGTCGCATCGGCCGGGACCTGGACGTCGAGCCGGGCGGTGGCCGGCTCGCCCGCCACGACCGTCACGCCGTTGATCACGAACCCGCCGCCGTTGAGGGTTGCCTTCCAGCCGGTCGGAGCACCCGTGACCGCCAGGTCGACGGTCCCGTCGGTGGTCGAGCTGATCGTCAGATCGAAGCTGGCGTCGGAGCCGGGCGCGACGGAGATCGACGGATACGGCGTCGTCAGGTCGAGGGGCCCGGCGGCGCCGACCCCGGGCACGAGCCCGACCAGGAACATGGCCAGCGTGGCAAGGGCGATCGCGCTGCGTCGAACGCGCGCGATCATGGACGTCGGCAAGGGACCCCTCCGTCGGTGTTGATGCTTCGGACGGATGGGAGTCTGCCGACTGGATGCGGTTGGCGCAACTTCGGTTCGATTCGACGTCGGTTGATGTTTCACAATCCTGCCGACGGTTGAGCGGCGTGGGTCAGGCGGGGACGGCCTCGACCCGCGGGCCGGTCGTGCCCTCCCGCTCGCGGTCGCCGCCGCGCTCGGCCGCGTCGCGGAGGTCGCCGATGAGGTCGTCGTCGTCGACCGAGACCAGAACGATCTGAGCGCCCTGGCTCGCGGCGTACTCGGCGAGATGGGCGGCATCCGCGGTGTCGGGCAGCCAGCCCCAGGCATCGATGCCAGCGTCGCGGAGCTCGCTCACCTGGCGGGCCAGCGGCGCCCGGCCCGCGACTTCAAGATCGTTGGGGGCGAGGCGGTCGCCGAACTGTTCCTCCTCACCGTCGCCGGACCAGCCGGTCGGGAGCGGCGACTCCAGCGGGCTCACGTCGGCGTCGCGGGCCCACAGGATCACCGTCGAGCCGGCAGCGTGGGCAAGTTCCGCGGCGCGCTTCCGGACCGCTGCGTGGCGGTCCTCCTCGCTCGTGACTGCGACGATCGTCGCGGGGCGCGGAGTGGGGGTCGTGCTGTCCATGTCCGAAGGCTCGACCATGGCCCGTGTCGGGCGCGTCGCGCCGTGCCGATCCAACCTTGCCAACGCGCGACAAGTGCCGAACGTCCAGCCGTCGACCGTCCAGCCGAATGGAGGGTTGACGGAATCGGGGCATCAGGGCATCATTCGCGAGTCACCCGTCGTGGCATCCACCGGTCGAGCGCAACCAGCTCCCCCGGATGCCCCGGGCCAGGAAACCCGTCAACCCGCTCCGGCTCCCGACACCGAGCCGTCCGATGAGCGGACCAGAACCAGGCTGGCGTGCCGCGTCGAGCGCAGAGAGCGCTTGCGGATCGTGCGAGCCAGAAGGAACCAGTTCCCGAATCATGATGACTCGAACCACCACCGCCTCGGTGGCCGGTCGGTCCGTGGCCATGCGCCGCATGCGCCGCCGGGCCTCGACCGCCACCCGTCCCTACTGCAGCACGAACGGCTGCACCAGCTTCCTGATCGTCGATCCCGACACCGAGATCGCGAGCTGCCCCATCTGCGGCTTCACCCGCCGCATGCACTGAGGGCCAGCCCCCCTCGCCCGCCCGAATCGCCGGTCGATCGTGCGCCCAGCGGGTCAACCGATCGACGAGGGGCGCCCGCTGGCCCGATCCGAGCCGTTCAGCCGCTGATCCAAGCGGTCAGCGCACGAAACGGCGCCTGGGACTCCGAATTCGGCCGCTCAGCCGTCCGTTGACGCTGCCGATGCACGAGTGACCGCCCGGGAAGGAGCCAGACGGCCACGGTCGGCGTCGTCGCGCCTCACGAGATCGTCCGGCTCGCCCTGCGCGGCTGACGCATCCTCGTCGGGATGAC